>JBDTLL010000188.1:0-4956 GCA_039934815.1 Daejeonella sp.
TTTGCTGAATAACAATATATTCTTGGCTGTGTTTTAAAGTTCAAACACAACAAACGTCAAATCTGTTGCTAAATAATACCTGGTAAATATTAAAATCATGAAAATTTTAATTTCAATACTCCTTATTGTTCTGATGAGTGCATGTACGCAAAGTCGCCAAAAATTTGAAAATGTAGAAAAAGGGATGAGTATGCAGGAAGTATCTCTGAACGCCGGCGAACCGAGCGAAAAGAAAAATTTAGGTAATATAGAATTATGGGTTTACAAAGATGCCGACCGAACTGTTGTGTTTAGACATGACAGCGTTTTCACAATCATCACTTCCGCAGAAGCCCGGGCAGATTCCATAGAAATGATTGTTAATAAAGCAGGTAATGATTTGAAAAAAGGAGTAATAAAAGCTGGCGATAAATTAGACAGTTTGGGGGGAAATCTGATAGAACAATTTTCTGAAGATTCTATAGAAAGAAATAGATAATATGAGCATTGAAAGCATTAATCCGGCAACCGGAAAATTGATTAGAAAATATAAAGAGTTTTCTCAAAAACAAGTCGAAAACAAGATAGATCAAACGCATAAAGCCTGGTTAAGCTGGCGTGAAACCTCTTTTCAAGACCGGGCACCTTGCATGGTAAAAGCCGGAAAGGTACTTCGCGACCGCAAACATGAACTTGCCCGATTAATGGCTCTAGAAATGGGAAAACCACTTGCCGGCGGAATTTCTGAAGTTGAAAAATGTGCGGATGTTTGCGATTATTATGCGAAAAATGCTGCGGAGTTTCTAAACGATGAGCTGGTCAAAACTGATGCCTCTAAAAGTTTTATCACCTATAATCCAATGGGAATTGTTTTGGCAGTAATGCCCTGGAATTTCCCTTTCTGGCAGGTTTTCCGATTTCTCGCTCCCGGGTTAATGGCCGGAAATTGCGGTTTGCTTAAGCATGCATCAAACGTTCCGGGCTGCGCATTGGCTATTGAAAGCATTATAAAGGAAGCAGGATTTCCAATGCATGTTTTTCAAACGTTGCTGGTCGGATCAGATAAGATTAGCAATATTTTAGAGAATGATAAAATCAGGGCTGTTACCCTTACGGGAAGTACTGCCGCGGGGAAAAAAGTAGCCGAAAAAGCAGGCTCATTATTAAAAAAATCAGTTTTAGAGTTGGGTGGAAGCGATCCGTACCTAATTATGGAAGATGCAGATCTGGAACTGGCTGCAGAAACTTGCGTAAATAGTCGCTTAATAAATAGTGGCCAAAGTTGTATTGCTGCCAAACGATTTATTGTTGTTAAAAAAGTTGAAAAAGATTTTTTGAAATTATTTACTCAGAAAATGGCTGCTAAAAAATTGGGCGATCCGTTGAACGAGGGAACAGATATCGGCCCTCAGGCCAGACGAGATTTACGCGATGAGTTGCACGAACAGGTTAAAAAAAGCATTTCCCAGGGGGCAAGATGTATTTTAGGTGGCGAAATCCCGGATGGTGAAAATGCATATTACCCGGCCACGATTTTAACAAACGTGAAAAAAGGAATGGTGGCTTATCACGAAGAGCTTTTTGGGCCGGTAGCATCCATAATTTCTGCCAAAGACGAGAAACAAGCAATAGATATTGCAAACGATACCAGTTTTGGACTGGGAGCCGCCGTTTTTAGTAACGATGTAAAACGGGCAGAAGAAATTGCTTCTAATCAATTACAGGCTGGATCTTGTTTTGTAAATTCTTTCGTTAAATCAGATCCGCGTTTGCCTTTCGGTGGAATTAAACAATCCGGATACGGACGGGAATTGGGCTATTTTGGAATTAAAGAATTTGTGAATATCAAAACGGTCTACATCAAATAATCTGGAGTAAAGTTTTAACCGCCCAGCCCAACAGTACAGATGCTGAAAAACTCATTAAAGTTCCAATAAGCACGTATTCTGTTTTCTTTTGGGTGTTTTCTTTATCGCTAAAGCGGAGAATTGATTTGGCGGCAATCAGCAGACCAACTGCTGTATATTGATCAATAAGAATAAACGTCAGTATTAAAAATCGTTCAAAAAGCCCGATCCACAATCCGGCTTTTTCTAAACCTTCTGCGTTAACAGCCGATTCTTTGCGCCATTTTTCAGTTGCTATTCCAATTACAATACCTAATGGCCAGGTAACAATTAAAAAAGCGCTTATCACAATTAAAAACTGACTGCTTGAATAAATTGAATATAAAGTTTCGGTTGCACTATCCCATTTATCAAAAATAGTGAGCCACAAAAACAGCAGTACCAAAACATGCAAAAGTTGGTCGGCAACAAAGTATTTCAGCTTATCCGGGCGATAAGATTTCCAAAGATCTATAGCAAAATGAGTAATTAAAATTATAACCGGAATCCAGATATTGTTCCACAATCCGGCGAATAACCAGGCGAAAATTGCGGTAATAAACACATGAAGATATAATTTAGTTGAGCGGTATTTATTAATTTTCCGGTCGGCAACCCAGGATGACGGTTGAAATACAAAATCTGTTAACAGATGTGCTATTAGCAGTCTCAGTAAAACACTTAATTCTTCTGTCAGCATTATTCTTTATCAATTAATTTTGAAATATAACGAATCACTTTTTCAATTTCCTTCCATTTTGATAAACGTATCCGGTTATTTATTGCCGATTGAACAATATTCAGTTCATCTGCCATTTGTTGCTGCGTTTTGCCCTCTAAAAGCTTATAAATTACCTCAGCCTGGCTTGTGGTCCAGCCCGAAATTAAAATATCAGCCAGTTTTAAAATAACTCTTAACTGTTCATTTTTTTCCTCATTAGGCGTGGCAATGCGCAGATATTCGTCAGGCTCCATCGCATCAAAATTTCTTCCTGATAAATGAAAGGCTTCCCCGTCAGAGTCGAGAACACTTTTGCCCATATAGGTTACTTCTCCTACTCCTATGGCCATACGGGCGTCGAGCATTTTTTTACCGGAAGGCGATTGCATTTTAAACCAGCAACGCAACTGTACGGCATACATTAAGGCTTTCTCTGTATTTTCAAACAAAAGCTGAAAACTATCTCCACGGAAAATCATAGCACGTCCCTTTTTATCAACCCAGGAATTGATCAGTTCCTGAGTTTGTTTAATGAGAACTTCCCTTTTTTTAGTGGAGACGCTTGTAAAACCTTCTACATCTCCTGTAATAACTATAAACTTTTCCATTATAAAACCAAGTTATCTATTTAAAACCAGATAATCAACAAATATCTATTATATAATAGATAATAGTCAAATATCAATTATATAATAGATAATTAGAAAATATCTATTGAATAGTAGATAATAGACAAATATCTATCAGATAGCCGATAAAATATATTTCGAAATAAATTTGCAAAACAAAAACTTATCATCGTATATTTACGATATACAATTTAATACAGAAATGGCAATTAATAAAAAAGAAGAATTTACTTCTGAAGATCAGCTACTGGCGGAGTTTGCCAAAGCGCTTGCCCATCCCGCAAGGATAGCCATATTGAAAGTTCTTGCAGAAAAAAAAACCTGTATATGCGGCGAGATAGTAGAAATTTTGCCGCTGGCTCAATCAACCGTATCACAACATTTAAAAGAGCTTAAAAACGCCGGACTAATTAAAGGCAGCATTTCCGGGCCTTCCTCCTGCTATTGCCTAAATCAGGAAGCATTCAACAATTTTGAAAACGCAATTACAAATATATTCAGCCAGGTAAGTAATAGTACTACCGAATGCTGCTAAATAACAATAGAAATTATGAAAACACAGACTTTTCCACGCATGCATGTAAGCTTATATGTAAGCAGCATAGCAGAAACCGTTAAATTTTACACTTCATTTTTTGGAACAGAAGCCAACAAAGTTCGCCCGGGTTATGCTAAATTTATTTTAGATAAGCCATCACTGATCATTTCCTTTGTTGAAAATAAAGATCGCGTTCAGCAAAATTTTGGTCACCTTGGATTTCAGGTGGAAACTTTGGAAGAGCTGGAAACACAATTAGCCAATGCAAAAAAGTACGATCTGGTAAGCCGGGAAGAAATTGGAACAAATTGCTGTTACGCCAAGCAGGATAAATTCTGGGTAAACGATCCAGACGGAGTTCAATGGGAAGTTTATTACTTCCATGAAGATGCAGAATTTAATGATCCTCATTTTGAAAAAAATGAAGCCGAAGCTTGCTGCATGCCTCAAATAAAATTAAATGTAATACCGGCAGCAGCAGAATCTAAATCTTGCTGCTAATTAAAAATATTTGATTCATGCAACTATCTGCGTTACTACCAAAACACTGGCCTGCAGTAAAAGAAATTTATGAACAAGGTATTGAAACCGGAATAGCTACACTTGAAACTAAAGCACCCGAATGGGAAGCGTGGGACAAAGCGCATTTAGTCCATAGTCGTTTTATAGCTGAAGATCAGAAAGAAATTCTAGGTTGGGCGGCTTTAAGCGCCGTTTCCGGACGCTGTGTTTATGCTGGCGTTGCCGAAGTAAGCATATACATTGCTGCCAAAGCTCGCGGTAAAGGAATTGGAAAAATATTGCTCGAAAAATTAATCAGCGAAAGCGAAAAGCAAAATTTATGGACTTTGCAGGCTGGTATTTTTAAAGAAAATATCGCAAGTATTGCACTCCATGAAAAATGTGGTTTCAGAACAATTGGCTACCGCGAAAAAATTGGTAAACTTAAAAATGAATGGAAAGATGTTGCTTTATTGGAGCGCAGAAGCAAATTGGTAGGTAACGATTAATGAAAAAATACTTAGCTGAATTTTTAGGAACTTTTGCGCTGGTTTTTTGCGGGACAGGCGCTATAGTCATCAATCAGGAAAGTGCCGGAGCCGTAACACATGTGGGCATTGCCATCACTTTCGGACTAATTGTAATGGCGATGATTTACACATTCGGTGATGTTTCCGGAGCCCATCTAAATCCTGCAGTGAG
>JBDTLL010000189.1:0-4947 GCA_039934815.1 Daejeonella sp.
CGGAAAACTCGGTTAACTATTTTGTTTCTTATTACGATTATTACCAGCCGGAAGCCTACATCGCTTCTTCAAACACCTATATTGAAAAAGATCTTCAAATAAATGAAGAGATCGAGAAATTGCGTTTGCGTACAACGTCTTCATTGATGTCGGGCAGGCGTGATATTGTTGTGGTTTCATCCATTTCGTGCATTTACGGTATGGGAAATCCGGAAGATTTTGCAAATTCTGTTTTCCGGTTCGCGGTTGGAACCAAAGTAAGCAGAAATGCTTTCCTACATCGCCTTGTAGAAATTTTATATTCCAGAACAACAACGGATTTTAAACGCGGAACTTTCCGTGTAAAAGGCGATACTGTTGATATTTATCCGGCCTATATGGATTTCGCATACCGGGTTTCTTTTTTTGGAGATGATATTGAAGAACTGACGGCAATAGATCCGGCATCGGGTAAAACAATTGAGAAAATGACGCATTTAGCCATTTTTCCTGCCAATTTATTTATTACTCCAAAGGATAGATTTACACAATCTATCTGGTCAATTCAGGAAGAACTGGAAGCCAGAAAAGCGCAATTCGTTCAGGAAAAGCGTTTTCTGGAAGCCAAAAGATTAGAAGAGCGGGTAAATTACGATCTGGAAATGATTCGCGAATTGGGTTATTGCAGCGGAATTGAAAATTACTCCCGCTTTTTTGACGGCAGAACACCGGGCATGCGCCCTTTCTGTCTTTTGGATTACTTCCCGGATGATTATTTAATGGTCATCGACGAAAGTCACGTAACTGTTCCACAAATCCGGGCAATGTATGGCGGCGACCGTTCGCGTAAAATGGCGCTGGTAGATTACGGTTTCCGTTTGCCGGCAGCTTTAGATAACCGTCCCTTAAATTTCAATGAATTCGAGCGCCTGGCGCCTCAAACCTTATATGTTAGTGCCACTCCGGGTGAATACGAATTAGAAAAAACTGAAGGTGTGGTTGTGGAGCAGGTTATCCGGCCAACGGGTTTGTTAGATCCAACTATTGAAGTAAGACCGGTTGGAAACCAGGTTGATGATTTGCTGGATGAAGTTGATAAAACCATTAAGTTAGGCGACCGGATTTTGGTAACAACGTTAACCAAAAGAATGTCTGAAGAGTTGACAAAATATATGACTCGTTTAGGAATTAAAGTTCGATACATTCACTCAGAAGTAAAAACGCTTGAACGTGTTGAAATTTTACGCGGATTACGCCTGGGCGAGTTTGACGTTTTGATAGGAATTAACTTGTTGCGTGAAGGTTTAGATTTACCGGAGGTTTCGCTTGTCGCGATTTTAGACGCCGATAAAGAAGGATTTTTACGTTCAGAAAAATCGTTGATTCAAACCATTGGCCGGGCGGCCAGAAATGATCGCGGAAGAGTAATTATGTATGCTGATACTGTAACGGAAAGCATGCGGGTAACAATTGATGAAACTAACCGTCGTCGCGATAAGCAAATAGCTTATAACCTGGAGCATGGCATTACGCCAACGACCATTGGAAAATCAAGAGATGAAATTATGGAGCAAACTTCTGTGATGGATTTTAAAGGTGGCGTTCAGAAAGCTTACGTTGAAAAGGAAATGACCGATAGTTTGGCAGCAGATCCTGTGGTTCAATATATGACCAAACCCGAATTACAGAAATCAATTGATAAAACTAAAAAGGACATGGTTTTGGCAGCCAAAGAAATGGACTTTTTACAGGCTGCAAAATTGCGTGATGAGATGTACGCACTCGAAAAAATAATGACTGAGCGCTTTGGGAAGCTAAAAGTCTAATATAAATTTTAGTTTTGCACGATATTTAAAACGGCAATTTTGGACGGACAAAACAGAAAAGATATTTACCCGGGTTTAGAAGTTGATGTGATCTTGAAAAAAGATCAGCGAAGCGGAAACCGAACCAGAGGAATTGTGCAGGCCTTATTAACCAGCTCCACATTCCATTCCAGAGGAATTAAAGTTCGTTTGGAAGACGGTCAGGTTGGTCGGGTAATTGAAATTATTGAAGATTAATTTCAAAGTTCAGGTAATTGTAAGCTTTTGGCTATCCTGAAACATTTTAAATTGTTGAACGTCTATATTTAAAAGGATTTATTCTAATGGCATTATTAAGATTTTTATTTATTGCGATATGTGTTTTGTGGTTGCTTCGTTTAGTTGCCAGAATTGTTATACCTATGTTATTTCAAAACCTGGTTAACAAAGTTCAAAACCCCGGCAATCAAAATTATAAGCAAACCAAACCCGATGGTCGTGTGCGTGTAGACTATGTTCCTCCTAAAGAGAACAACGAAAAAATGGATAAGCTGGGTGATTTTGTAGATTACGAAGAAGTTAAGTAGTATGTAGTATCTAGTATCTAGTATCTAGAGCAAAAACAGGCCAACCAATCTAGCATTATATAAGCCTCTTTATTATTTTAATCCTTTTTCCTTGCTCCTTTTTCTTTGCTCCTTTCCCTTAATCCTTCCACTTTTCTCCTCTATAATTTTATTTATTTCAATAAAGCTTTATTAAGAACATCCAAGGTTTAAGCTTTTTTCTATTTTTGGCATCAGTTAAATAGTTAAAGAATGAATAATTGGTTTAAACGCAATGGCATACACCTGGCCATTATAGGTATTTTCATCGCCTTATGTTTTGTGTATTTCAGTCCGGCTTTGCAGGGAAAAGCACTTATCCAAAATGATGTTTTGCAGGCTAAAGCAATGCAAAAAGAGATCATGGATTACAAGGCGAAAGATGGCCATGCGCCACTTTGGACCAACGCCATGTTTGGCGGAATGCCTTCTTACATGATCTGGGTGCAATATCCAAATAACGTAACAACCTACATCATCTCGTTTTTTAACACGGTTTTGCCTAATCCAATATATATCGTTTTACTTTATTTATTGGGTGCTTACTTATTATTTTGTGTTCTAAAAATGAACCCATGGCTGGCAGCAGCCGGTGCAATTGCTTTCGCATTTTCATCTTATAACTTTATCATTATCGAAGCCGGACATGGAAATAAAGCCATGGCAATCGCGTTTTTTGCGCCCATACTCGCAGGTATTATACTAACTTTTAGAAGACAATATTTGTGGGGAGCAGCTTTAACTGCTTTATTTCTGGCTTTAGAAATCAGAAGTAATCATATCCAGATGACCTATTATCTGTTTATTGCATTACTGATTTATGTCGGCATCGAAATATATCATGCTGTAAAATCTAAAACCTTAAATGATTTTGGAAAAGCATTTTCCTATTTAGCAGTTGCTTCACTTTTAGCTGTCGCGGTAAACGCAAGTATGCTGTGGACAACTTACGAGTACGGTCAGGAATCTATTCGTGGTAAATCTAATCTGACCACAGACGCTGCCGAACCGTCCAACGGATTGGATAAAGAATATGCTTATGGCTGGAGTCAGGGCGTTGGAGAAAACATTACTTTCTTAATTCCGAATGCTTATGGCGGCGCTTCTACGCCCCAATTAGATGAAACTTCTGAGGTTGCCAAAACACTTTCAGATAAAGGAGTTCCTACAGATCAGGCGGTTGGTTTTGCAAAACAGCTACCAACTTATTGGGGCGATAAACCATTTACTTCCGGTCCCTGGTATTTCGGATCGATCATTTGTTTCCTGTTTATTCTCGGTTTATTTGTAGTCGGCAACAGATTAAAATGGTGGATAGTTGCTGCAACTTTATTAAGCATATTTCTTGCCTTCGGTAAAAATCTACCTTTTATTTCAGATCTGTTTTTCAACTTTTTCCCGCTTTATAACAAGTTCAGAGCGGTAGAATCTGTGCTCGTAATTGCCGGATTTTTAGTCCCGGTTCTGGCTATTTTAGCTGTAAAAGAAGTGGCTTTTCATACCGAAGATCCAAAAAAACTTCAGAAGAAACTGGTTTATTCTTTAGGAATCACGGTAGCAATTTTGTTATTGGTGATATTAATGCCAACAGCTCTTTTCAGTTTTAGAGCACCAAATCATGAAGCTTTTGTGCAGCAATTGTTGCAATTAACTGGCGGAGATCAGGCTTTCGCCGATTCTATCGCAAACGCATTGGTTCAGGACCGTGCATCATTGGCACGTATGGATGCGTTAAGATCGTTAGTTTTTGTTTTACTTGGCGCCGGATTGATCTGGGGATTAATTAAACAAAAAATTAAACCACAACTAGCGTTTATTTTATTCGCGGTAGCAATATTGGTAGATATGTGGGGCGTGGATCGCAGATATTTAAACAACGATAATTTTGTTGAGCAGAATGTAATTGAGCAGCAAAACAAATCCCGCGAAGTAGATCAAATGATACTCCGCGATACCGATCCGGATTACCGCGTGTTGGATATGACCACCTCTCCGTTCAGCAGCGCCAACGCTAGCTTGTTTCATAAATCTGTTGGTGGCTATCATGCGGCAAAACTAAAGCGCTATCAGGAAGTTTTGGATAAACAGTTTAGCAAATCCATTAATGAAGACGTTCTGGATATGCTGAACACCAAATACATTATTACTGCTGACCAAAGCGGAGAATCACAGAAAGTCCAAAATAGAAGTACAGCAGCCGGCCATGCGTGGTTTGTTCAGAATATCACTTACGTGAAAGATGCGGACGAGGAAATGGCGGCAATCAGCAGCTTCGATCCAAAGAAAGAAGCATTTATTAATGATGAATTCAAATCAAAAATTGATGAGAAAAAAATCGGTTATGATGCAAATGCGTTCATCCGTTTAACCAACTATATTCCTGATCATTTAACGTATGAATATTCGGCTGGTAAAGATGTGCTGGCTGTGTTCTCTGAAGTTTGGTATGACAAAGGCTGGAAAGCATTTGTAGATGGCGAAGAAATCCCAATTATTCGTGCTGATTATATTTTAAGAGCGGCACAACTTCCGGGTGGAAATCATAAACTTGAATTTAA
>JBDTLL010000190.1:0-4941 GCA_039934815.1 Daejeonella sp.
GCAATTCGTTGTTTGCGAGTGCTTATAATTTGATTCAGATAAAAGCGGGAACAAATATTCAAACCAGTTCCAAGCTTAAATTTCAGGTTTATGCCGGAGTTGATAATCTATTAAATGAAAAATACAGTCTGGGCAATGATTTAAATGCCTTTGGTAACCGTTATTTTAATTCAGCTGCAGCGAGGAATTATTATGCAGGGATAAAAATAAATTGGAGGAAGAATTAAAAATTGAGAATTAAGAATTTAGAATTAAGAATTAACCAAATATTTCTCAGCGATACTAAATACTTGATACTTTATACTTGATACCTGACACTTGATACTCAATAACATCCTCTAAAAAGGCATCCCGATACCAAAATTGTATTGCACAAAACGGTATATATCCGGTTTGTTCGTTACGTTTTCGTAGCGATCTTTAAATTCCCTTTTATTAAACAAATACTTTATAACCCACTGATCTGAGCCCGTAAACTGCGGATCTTTTACCTTTATTCCTGCATCCATCCGCAACACAAAGTAGTTTAAATCAAAACGTAAACCGGCACCAGTTCCAATAGCCATTTGCCCTAAAAACTTATTGAATTTGAATTCTCCTCCGGGATTTAAATCATTTTTATTTAAGCGCCAAATATTTCCAAAGTCGGTAAAGGTTGCGCCTTTTACTTTAGAGCCAAAGAAATTATTGGCAATTTTAAACCTGTATTCCAGATTTCCTTCAATTTTAATTTCACCAAACTGATCCAGATTTCGCAAATAAGTTCGCAACACATCACTTTGCAAACTTGCACGGTTGTAATTTCCGGGCCCTAACGTTCTGGCTTGCCATGCCCTTACTCCGGTTGAACCACCGGCATAAAAATTCTTTTCATAGCTTAATTCTGTGCTGTTACCAAAAGGAATTCCTATTCCACCGTTTAACCTTGCCACAAATTGGCGCTCGCCTCCCAAAAACCGGTAGAGCCTTACATCGGGTTCTACTTTAACATACTGCTGAAATGGTAATCTGAAAATGGTTCTTGAACCGAAAGTATCCCGCTTTAATTTTACAACATTAGATAACAAACTCAAACTGTTACCCCCGGCATCAATGCTTCCGCGGAAATACACAAAGTTGCCGTATGTAGCTAGCCGTGGAGTATTGTAGGTATAGGCATATTGACTGCTTAAATTGAAAAATTGCCGGTCATTAGTGATTATGTACAATATAAATCCGCGTTGCAGTAATGAATCTCTAAAATTAGGATCTAACCTTCCCTTTCTTAATTCAATATTTGCAGCGGTAAGCGAGTGCATTTTATATTTCGTTTCAATCCAGTCGTAAGTCAAAGAATTGATAAATACCCGGTTTGAGAATGCATTTTTCTGATCGAACAATTGTAAACTACTTGAAATTGTAGTGTGCGGAATTCCATTTTTACCAAATTGCGGAACTCGTATAGGTGTAACTAATTTCGGGATGGAAAATTTCGCTCCTATTTGAAAATCGCGGCTAAAAATACGATCCACCAGGTTTTGTCTAACTGTGGCGTCAAATAAAATTCCGTATTTAACTTTTATTTCCAGTAATTCGCCACCACCAAATAAATTGCGGTTAGAATAGGTATCGCCAATATTAAAACCATTTCGGCCCGAGTTAAAAGTGTATTCACCTTCAATCCGGTTACTCATTTTCTTTAGCGGAATTATTTCAATTCTGGGAGAAATGCGGTTTGTGCTGTCGGGAAATTTAATGTAATCGATCTTGATGTTTTTGAAGACGTTGAGTTCATACAATCGATTATATGTTAACTCTTCTTTAGCGATATTATACTTATCGCCCTCATTAATATAAATAAACCGATCCAACAATGGCGGGTTAAACTTTCGCGAATAATCTACCAAGAGATATTGAGAATCAATCTTTGCAGTATCCGGGTTCACATTTTGCGGAGTTTCGCCTTCGCTGTTTTTAATATTTACAAAGCCATTTTCGATGGTGTAAACCCGATGGGAATATTCATCTTTCGGATTAGCTAAATACAATTTTAAATCAGCCTGACTGGAATATAAATTTGAATCTACTTCAAAACGAACATATTGACGTACATAGTCGAAATATCCATTACGCTTCATCAAATTAAAAATTTGCTCCCGCTCATAATTTAATGAGTCAGAATCATAACGGTTGCCGGTATGCAAATGGGTAAATTTTTCCCTGTTACTCTCATACAACCTTGCAACCGCAGAATCCGGAATCACAAAATCTAAATTTCTTACGCTAAACTCAGGTCCTTGTTCGGCAGTAAAAACGATGCTTGCATGCTTGTTCTTTACCGTAATATCACTTTTCACTTCTGCCTTAAAAAATCCTTTTGATTCTAAAAAACGCTCAATTTGTGTTCTTGAAATCTCTACCAGCGAGCTGTCTAAAACGTGAGGAGCTTCACCAATTTTTTTAATTTTGGTAGTTTTATATTTTCCGTGTTTGGTGTTAAAAGCATTGTAAAGCGCAAGATTTAGCCTTGAATTTGGTCTCACCTCTTTTTGAACATACAGATAAGCCTGTTCAGAAAACTCTTTATCCACTCCCTCAATTTTTACTTTTCTAACAAGCGACTGATCTTCCGGCAGAAAGCGGCTGGCATTGCAACTGCTCAATATCACAAGCAAAAGCATTATACTTGCAGTGGAAAAATTACGGGTATTCGGGTATGCTTTCAAAGTCTCAGATAAGTTTTGTTAAATCATTACATCAAAAAAAGTTCAGAAAAGAGCATTCTCTTTTCATTGTAGAAGGTATTAAATCTGTAACCGAATTTATAAATTCAGATTATATTGTCGATTCGATTTTCTGCACCGAAAATGTGATGCCAAAGTTGGGCAATTTATCACAAAAAATTAAGTTGAACCAAATTTCATCCGCAGACCTTGATCGTATAAGCAATTTAACCACAGCTCAGCAGGTGCTTGCCCTCGTAAAAATACCCGAACAACAAGATTTAAACGTAGAAAAACTGCAAAATGAATTTTCTTTAATTCTGGACGGAATCCAGGATCCGGGAAATTTAGGTACCATAATCCGAACGGCTGACTGGTTTGGAATAAACAATATCATCTGTTCTGAAGATACTGCAGAAATTTATAATCCCAAAGTTGTGCAGGCAAGTATGGGTTCGCTTCCGCGGATCAATATTTCGTATACAAACCTGGTGAGTCTTTTAAGCAAATGCAAAATACCTGTTTACGGCGCTTTACTCAACGGAGAATCCATTTACCAAACTATTTTCGAAAAAAATGGTTTTATAATATTTGGGAACGAAGGAAAAGGGATCAGCGCTGAAATATCCCAATTTGTGACACATCCGGTCACTATTCCAGCCTTCGGGAAAGCAGAATCGTTAAATGTTGCAATATCAGCAGCAATATTTTGTTCTGAGTTAAAAAGAAATTTCTTAAAATAAAATTGGGTGGCAATAATAATTTACTATTTTTGCACACATTAAAAAATGGTCGGGTGGCCGAGTGGCTAGGCAGAGGTCTGCAAAACCTTTTACAGCGGTTCGAATCCGCTCCTGACCTCTCAAAAAAAATTAGAATTAAGATCATGGGTGTTACTAGATTAAAAAGAAAAGACAGAAAAAATAAAACTACTTCCCGTTTAGAAGTTCAGTGGTTAAAATTAGCCCGTAACGTAGAAACAGGAACTCGTTCTTTACAATCTCCAAAAAGCCAGGTTAGCAAAAACAACGCTGTACTTGCTCAATTAGAGTCAGCCGCTAAGAACTAATTTTAGTTTTATCAAAATACTAATCCCGACCGTTATGGCCGGGATTTTTTATTTTTAAGGAATTTTGGTTCTTTCAACAGCACTTTATTGCTTCAGAAATTTCTGCATATTCTCAATAATTCTGTTGTTTATCCGCTTGACTAAAACCGGCCCTTCATATATAAAACCGGTATAAAGTTGTACCAAAGTTGCTCCTGCGGCAATTTTTTCCAATGCATCTTCTGCAGAATGGATTCCACCCACACCAATAATTACAAATGCTCTTTCAGATTTCTCTGATAAATATTTAATCACTTCTGTAGATCTTTTGGTTAAAGGCTTTCCGCTTAATCCGCCGGTTTGATTTTTTATCGCTTCCGCGGATTTTAAACCTTCTCTGGAAATAGTGGTATTCGTTGCTATCACACCTTCAATTTTTGTCTCTAAAACAATTTCTACAATATCATCTAACTGCGAATTTGTAAGGTCAGGTGCTATTTTTAACAAAATTGGCCGGGAAATACCGCTTTTAGAATTTCTTTGCTGAAGTGTGTTCAAAATATTTTTTAACGGCTCTTTTTCCTGCAGTTCGCGTAAGCCGGGAGTATTTGGCGAACTAACATTTACTACGAAATAATCAACCACATCGAACAAGCGATCGAAACATTTTATGTAATCACTAACCGCATCCTCGTTAGGCGTGATTTTGTTTTTCCCAATATTGCCACCAATTATTAATCCGTTTCGCTTTACGCGTGATAAACGATCTGCAACTACATCAACACCCTGGTTATTAAATCCCATTCGGTTTATTAAAGCTTCATCCGCCGGCAGGCGAAACATTCTTGGCTTTTCATTTCCCGGCTGCGGCATTGGCGTTACGGTTCCAATTTCGATGAAACTAAATCCAAAACGGCCCATTTCTTCAATCAGTTCCCCGTTTTTATCAAAACCGGCAGCAAGTCCCACCGGATTTCTAAAGGTTAAACCCATCACCTGCCGTTCTAATCTTAAATCGCGAACCTGAAAGGATTTTTCTATGAGCGATTGCGCTCCCCAAATCCGGTTAGCAGCTTTTAAACCTCCGGTTACCAAATGATGGATATTCTCCGGATCATACTGAAATAAAATAGGTTTGATGAGTTTATACATACCTCAAAGATAAAAGGATTTGATGATTTCGTTTTTTTG
>JBDTLL010000191.1:0-4934 GCA_039934815.1 Daejeonella sp.
TTTGGAGGATCAACAGGCGGTTATGGAAAGCAGGATGAGCCCAGTGTATTTTATTCGCAAAGCGGAATTGGTGCCGCTCCGGTAATTTGTTATGAATCAATTTGGGGAGCTTACGTGGGAGATTACGTGAAAAAAGGCGCTCAATTTATTGCTATTGTTACAAACGATGCCTGGTGGGGAAATACATCCGGCAAAGATCAGCATCTGCAATATGCAAAATTACGAGCTATTGAAACACGGCGTTGGGTTGCCAGATCTGCCAATACAGGTATTTCTGCTTTTATCAACCAACGTGGCGATATAGTAAAACAATCTAAATGGTGGACTGCAACCGCTTTGAAAGCAGATATAAATTTGAACGACGAAATAACCTTCTATGTTGAGACAGGAGATTACATCGCCCTTGCGGGATGTTTGGGCAGTGGCGCTTTTGGATTGTTCTTGTTAATTGGTTTGTTTAAAAGGAAGGAGAGCTTTCAAGAATAAAATATTCCGGAAGAATTAAATCAAATCTTGTAAATTGATTTGTTTAATTAAACACCCTAAATATCCAATTATGTCAAACGATCGTCGTAGATTTTTAAAATATTTAAGTGGTATTGCCGGCTTAGCATTGCTTCCAACCACATTCAGTTCCTGCTCAACGAAAGTTCAGGGCAAAAGCATCACCGAAGATAATGATCAGAAAAAATTGTTTTTTGATATCTCTCTTGCACAATGGTCGCTGCATAAAGCCTTTTTAAGCAAAGAATTAGATCCTATTGACTTTCCTGTTATCGCTAAAAAGCAATTTGGCATTAGTACCGTAGAATATGTGAATCAGTTTTTTATGGACAAAGCAAATAACACATCCTATTTAAATGAGCTGTTGAAGCGCTGTAAGGACAACGACGTTGAAAATCATCTGATCATGTGTGATGGCGAAGGAAATTTAGGCGAACCTAATGATAAAAAAAGATTGCTCGCGGTAGAAAATCATTATAAATGGGTGGATGCCGCTAAATATTTAGGCTGTGCTACTATCCGTGTAAACGCTTATGGCGAAGGCACCCGGGAGGATGTACATCATGCCGCAGTTGATGGATTAAGCCGTTTAAGTGAGTATGCCAAAAAGGAAAAAATCAATGTCATTGTAGAAAATCATGGTAGTTACAGTTCCAACGGTATATGGCTTTCTTCTGTAATGAATGAAATAAATAAACGGAATGTTGGAACCCTGCCTGACTTTAATAACTTCTGCATTGAACACGAAAGCGGCAAATGTATTAACGAATACGACCGTTATAAAGGAACCTTAGAAATGATGCCTTTTGCTAAAGGTGTAAGCGCCAAAACCATTGACTTTGATGAGAGCGGAAATTGCGTTGAAACCGATTATTACAAGATGCTGAAGATTGTAAAAGATGCCGGTTTTAAGGGCTACCTAGGAATTGAATATGAAGGTGAGAAACTTGGGGAAGCGGATGGAATTTTGAAGACAAAGGACTTATTGATAAAGGTTGGGACTGCGATATCTTAAGCAGAGAGTTGTTTATACAAATTTAGTGCGAATGGAAAAAGATCATTAATGTTTTTTTGGAATGGATTAGCTTAAATACTTCCCTACAATTGGAATTCGTCTGCCCATACCGAAAGCCTTTGGTGAAACCCGCAAAATTGGTGGAGTTTGCTTTCTTTTGAACTCGGCATTATTTACCATTTTCAAAATTCGCTTCACTAAAGCTTCATCAAAACCTTGCGCAATTATTGCTGCCGAACTTTTTTTCAATTCAATATATTCAAACAGAATTTTATCCAGTACATCGTATTCCGGTAAGGAATCAGAATCTTTTTGTCCGGGGCGTAATTCTGCCGACGGTGGTTTTACAATGCTGTTCTGTGGAATAATTTCGCCATTGCGATTTATAAATTCACAAAGCTGATAAACCTGAGTTTTATAAACGTCGCCAATAACGGCAATTGCACCCGCCATATCTCCGTAAAGAGTTCCGTAACCCACGGCGCACTCACTTTTGTTAGACGTGTTCAACAAAATATAGCCGAATTTATTCGACATCGCCATTACAATAATAGCCCGGCTTCTGGCCTGTATATTCTCTTCAGCAACGTTAAATGGCAAATCCTGAAAAACAGGTTTCATCATATTTTCAAAAGCTTCAGCAGCTTCCTTAATCGGGATAATTTCATATTTGCAATCCAGATTACGCACTAAATCCTGCGCATCTTTAATTGAATGATCTGAAGAAAATTCGGAAGGCATCAACACCGCCATCACATTTTCGGGACCTAAAGCTTCCGCGGCAAGCGCACAAACTAAAGCAGAATCAATTCCGCCCGACAATCCTAAAACAGCTTTTGAAAAACCTGATTTTTGGAAGTAATCTTTGATTCCCAGAATTAAGGCATCGTGAATTTGCTCTATATCATTTTGCGGATCATGCAAAATTGGTTTTAAATTCTGGATTTTGCCTTTAGCGAACTCGTAAATACGAACCTCTTCTTTGAAATAAGCCATTTCATCTAAAAGCTGACCTTCTGCATTAAATGCGAGAGAACCACCGTCAAAAATGATCTCAGTTTGCGCACCAACCTGATTGACGTACAAAAGCGGCAAATTATATTTTCGACAGTTATCGCCCAAAATCAAAACGCGTTCTTCATCATGATTATAAGAAAACGGCGAAGCCGCAATATTGATCATTAACTCCGGATTTTCCTTTATCAGAATATCCATCGGGCAATCTACATACAAAGGATTATCATTAATATTCCAAAGGTCTTCGCAGACTGTCAACGCTATTTTTACGCCTTTAAAATCAATGCATTTAAATTTGCCCGATGATTCAAAATAACGGTTCTCGTCAAATACATCATAATTAGGCAACAGCGCTTTATTTACAATTTGCTTCACTTTTCCGTCTTCAATAAAATAGGCGGAATTGAATAGATCTTTACCTTCTACTTTTGGATTTTTTACAGGCAAGCCTAGAATGCAGGCAATGCCAATACATTCTGCAGCAATTTTATTTGCAGATTCTAAGCATAAATCAATAAACTCGGTAAATTCCAATAAATCCTGCGGAGGATATCCGCAAACTGCTAATTCTGCAAAAACGATCAGATCAGCTCCATCGGCTTTAGCCTGATGAATTGCCTCAATTATTTTCTGAGTATTGGACTCAAAATTTCCGATATGATAATTTAGCTGTGCTAACGCGATGTTCATATTAAAAAAATACTCCCAGGTTTAAGGCCAGATATGAGTTTTTTGCTTTTCCATCAGAATCTAAAATATCTGTGAAACCATTGTTGTAAGATAAACCTGTTAACAAGTTTAAGTTCTGTCCCAATTTCCATTCGGCACCGGCGCCAAAAAGCAGTCCCAATCTAAACGAATTGATATCTTTTGCAATGTCTAAGTTGCTCTTGTTATTGGCTGCTGATTTTTTTGCCGAGATATTTACGCCGGGACTTAAACCAAACTGCCCATAATAGCGCATTAAATTATTTTCGGTGCTTTTTAATTTTACTGTAAGCGGAACTTCAAGGTATTGCAACTTGTATTTTTCTTCAGCAGAAGCAGCAGATATTGCGGGCGAAATCACATTTGCGTTAACGGATGTGATAACAATTCCTGTTGAAAAGTAATAGTTATCTGAAAACCCAAAATCGCCTATAAGGCCATAAGAAAATCCAATTTTAGAGCCATTACTTTCTGGAACTTCAGAACTGGCAGATTGGGAATTTTGAAAGTTGATCCAGCCTAAGTTTGGAGAGGTTGTAAATCCGAGTTTAAATTTCTTTTCATCAGAAGTTTGCGCCATCAATAAAGTTGGAAGCAGACAGGTAAGCAGAACAAATAATTTTTTATACATTTTGATATTTACTTTAATTTTTAAGCCCTCGAATGTGAATAGCTATAACATAGTTTTTTATAATTTCGTTTTCCATTAAATGAATATGAAAGTAATCAACCGCCGGCAAATCTATGTGTTTTTTTCTATTAGCTTGCTTTTATCAGCGTGTAGCAACAATAAAGAAGTTGATGTGAGCAAAATTAATTTAAAAATTCAAATTGAACGGTTTGATAAAGATCTGGCAGATTTGAATCCGGAGAATTTGAATGCTAAAGTTCCAAACCTTCAGAAAAAATATGGCATTTTTTATGAAGATTTTATGGAGAATATGCTTGGCGTTGGCTCAACGGCAAACACTAATTATTTAGCTTCTTTAAAATCGGTTTTAAGTAACCCGGATTATTTGGAATTGAAAAAAGCAGTTGAACAAAAATATCCGGATATAAAATCAACTGAAGAACAATTGACCGATGCGTTTAAACACGTGAAGTATTATTATCCTAAACAAAAGCTACCGCGATTAATTTCTTTCTTTTCCGGATTTTCTGTGCAAACGCCTATTGGCAACGATTATATTGGAATTGGCCTGGATATGTTTTTAGGTGCCGATTCTAAATTTTATCCCGCTTTGCGCCAGAGTATTCCCGAATATATTTCCAGGCGATTTACTCAGGAAAATATCACTCCGCGAGTTATCGAAGGGTTTGCAAGAGAAGATCTTTTTCCAGAAAAAGATGCGGACCGGTCTCTCCTTTCAAAAATGGTTTACAATGGCAAAATTCTGTATTTTATGGACGCTGTTATGCCTAACGTTGCTGATAGTTTAAAAATTGGTTACACAACGAAACAAATAGAATGGAGCAAAAAGTTTGAACCCGAAGTTTGGGCATACTTTTTACAAAACGAACTCCTTTACGATACCGATTACATGAAAATTCAAAAATATCTGGCAGACGCTCCGTTCACTCCCGGAATTGGTGAAAATTCTGAATCGGCACCAAAATTGGGAGTCTATATCGGATGGCAGATTGTAAAAAAATATATGGAGAAAAATCCAGAATTAACTTTACAGGAATT
>JBDTLL010000192.1:0-4922 GCA_039934815.1 Daejeonella sp.
GGCTAACCGCTTTTATATGTAAGTATCGAATCTTTCACAAATCCCTGCTCCTTTTCATTGGTTTATTCTGATACGCCACTTTGCCCCGGCAACATCTAATATGCCAGCTTCCGGAACATCGAAACAAAAACCATAATCCCTAATATCTATACAGAAACAGGATCCAAATAATCTCAGTAAATGAGTTTAAGAGTTAGCTCCAAAAGGTAGTTTGTAAAACTTAAAGAATAGGCTACTAAATTTTTACTTTTTAGTAATATAAACTTACAGGGAAATCACTGTTTAAAAAGTGATGCTGGTCATCTATAAAATTGATAGTTCCTCGATTATAAATCTTGAGTGATTTCACTTAATAGATATCGTGGAATGTAAAAGATTGAAGTATTAATTCAGACCTGCAGGAAAGCGTAAAACAATCCCGGTAAGGTAATGCTGCCCGGCAGCACATGGCAAATCTTAAGCCTGAACGTAACTATTTAAAGTGATCAGATTATTCACCGCGTTTCCGGCTGTGTTATTAAAATAAGCATAGACCATTTTACCTTCCGAGAGCCAATCTTTTATATATTGAGAATATTCATACATCACTTCATCCGGATAATCTCCTCTGTAATCCCCATTAATTCCATGAAATCTTAAATATACAAAATCAGCATGGTCATCAGATATGAAAATTCCAGCCTGCTTTTTATCATGTAAAACCACAGCGGCCTGATAGGCATTTATTAAGTCGTAGCACTGTTCCTGGTACCAGGATTCATTTCGAAATTCGACCGCAATTTTCCAAAGACAATCTGGGTCATGTAATCGGATATTTTTTAAAAGTGTCTCCAATTGATCCATACTTTCTGAGCTGAGACCTGGAGGAAATTGCACTAACAAACAACCCTTTTTCAGTCCGGTATGTGCAATTACGTTCATGAAACGTTCAACATCCTGCTCTTCAAATAACAGAAGTTTTGAATGGCTGATTTCTTTCCATAATTTGAATGTGAACTGAAAATCCTCCGGAACACTCTCCACCCATTTTTTAACAGTAGAAAGCATAGGTACTTTGTAAAAAGAACTATTTATTTCGATACTGTTAAACAGAGAACTATAATAAGTCAACCTGCTTTTATCCTGAAACTCCAATGGATAGGACAACTTGTTTGGAACCGGCAGGTTGATACCGCTGGTGCCTGAATAAAATCCATTATTCATAAATCTCATATCTAAAGTCAGCTCTCATAATTTGCACTTAAATCTTCGCTCGCAAAAATCCGGACTTTTTAAGGAAGCTATGTGCTTCCTGTTATCCGATTTATTTAACATTAACTTGATTCTGAACAGTTATTTAGTTTGAAAAGTTTCTATGGAGAATGTATCAACCCTAGATTAATCAGAAACAAAAAAAATTATTTTGGTGTTTAAGATGACAGAAGATATAACTTCATCTGCAATGGGCATAAAAATAAAAGGTTGATTAAAAGAGTATGCAAACTAACAAATTTAAAATAGCCAAATCTTCAACATTAAAATCAGAGAATCATGGATGTTAAATCGTTTTTAATGGGAGATAATGATTGGAGTTTTTTGCTAAACACTGCTTTTCGCACGGCAACCATGTTTATTGTGCTGTTGGTATCACTGCGGCTTCTGGGCAAAAAAAGCGTACAGCAATTGTCCATATTCGAAATGGGTGTTATTATTGGCCTCGGCTCTGCCGCAGGTGACCCGATGTTTTACCAGGAGGTAGGAATTATTCCGGCGGTAGTGGTGTTTATGGTAGTGATACTGATGTACCGCCTTATTAATTACCTGATTGACAAAAGCCAAAAACTTGAACACATCCTGGAAGGCCAGCCGGTGTACATTATAAACGATGGAAAAATTTTGATAAATAACTTTGAAAAGGAAGATATCGCCAGAGAGGAATTATATTCTCTGTTACGACAACAGCAGGTTTCGCATCTTGGGCAGGTAAAGCATGCGATATCAGAAACTTCAGGTCAGGTAAGCGTTTTCTTTTTTGAAGATGAAGAGGTAAAGCCGGGTTTGCCCATATTACCTTATGAGCTGAAAAAGAATTTATCGTTAATCACCGAGGAGGGAAATTATGCCTGTACCTATTGCAGTGATACTGAAAATCTAACGCCCGGGCCACTGCCCGCTTGTTCGGCATGTAAACGCACGGAATGGGTATTCGCTCAAAAACACACGGTAGCAGGGAAATAAAGTGTTAAGTAAACTGAATTGATACTAATGAAATTGCAGAATTTAAAAGCTACAAAGAAATCATTTTATAATCTTTAGACTATGCCGGAAGCACCACAAATCAGGATTATTGCCAAGTTATTACAGCAGTTTGTTGGTCAGAAAATCATTGAGGCAATTGCCTTGACAGATGATCTGGATCTTAAACGCTTAGAGGGTAAAGCCATCAAGGAAATTAGCGTATTTGGGAAACAAATATTGATCCATCTGCCGAAATTTACGGTTAGGGTTCATTTAATGATGTTTGGCAGAGTAAAGATCAATGAGCGGAATAAAGACGGCAAACTTCGCCTTGGCCTAAAGTTTAAAGACAGTGAATTAAATTTTTATGCTTGTGATATTTACCTGATAGACGAACCACTCGACGAGGTTTTTGACTGGTCTACGGATGTTATGAGCCCGGAATGGGATTTTAAAAAGGCGCTGGAAAAACTGAAGGCTCAAAAAGACAAAATCATTGCCGATGTATTGATAGACCAGGATATTTTTAATGGATTAGGAAATAAAGGAGTAAATGAAGCTCTTTATCGGGCGAAAGTTCATCCAGCCAGCATTGTTGGCGCCATACCGGCTAACAAACTATCTGAAATTGTTAAGGATGCGGTTGAATTCTCTTTTGATTACTTTAACTGGGAGCAGAAAGGAATAGCAAAGGATAATTTCTCTGTTTACAGAAAGAAGAAGTGCCCGATTGATGGCACGCCGGTACAACACGAGAAGGTAGGAACCAGCGGAAGAAAATCTCATTTCTGCAGCGAATACCAAAAATTGTATGTGTAGTTACATTTAAAAGAGCGGTTGGAATTTCTTTTTCTATACTGTCTGATAAGCAATAGCCACTCCTGCCCTTGGTGCTAAAGCAATTGCAACAACAGTTCTTTTCGTTCTCTTTGTGCCTAGAACTCTGATTTTTATTAATCGTTTATTAACAAAACAACTAAAAAAATAAAAAAAAGGAGGCTATCCTTTTAACACAGCCTCCTTTTCAAATTCGAAATAAACTATTTTTTCTCAGATTTTGCTTCGTTCCATTGATTACCGTGATTCTTATCCGCTTTTTTAGCTTCTTCACTTTTAGTTTCACTCATTTCTTGATTCTGTTTCTCAGTTTCTGAAAGCTTCTGTTTCATATCTTTTGTTTCCTTCTCCATCGCTTTGTCCTTAACGTATGATATCGGATCTTCAACGTATTCCCAGTCAAGGCCCATGCCTGGCATTTCACCTTTATTCCATGGTCCTCGTACACTTTCCGGGTTCGATAGGTTAAAATATTGCTGCGTAAATCGCGGGTCGGCCTGTAAAACTGCAGGTGGAAAATTCGGCTGTATACTTTGCAACGCGGCTTCAAACATTTTGTAATGTGCTACTTCCCTGGTCATTAAAAACGATAATGTTTCCAGTACATAAGGGTCTTCAGTAAATTTCATCAAATGCTCGTACACCAGCTTTGCTCTGGATTCGGAAGCTAAATTTGAGCGTAAATCTACCGTCAAGTCTCCCATGGAGCTGATGTAAGATGCGCACCACGGAATCCCCTGACTGTTTCTGGGTGTAACTCCACCACCGGTGATCACCGCAAATTGCGGATTGGCAGTTATGGCATTATGGATGATAGATTCTTTTGCAGCTTTACCATCCATTACCTGCATAATTTCAGAATTATCTGCCGCATCTTTTAATTCACCACCTACTCCTTTTAGGAGCATCTGAACGGTTGCGCCTACAATTTCCAGATGGCTGAATTCTTCTGTGGCAATATCCATTAACATATCATACTTATCAGGATGTGGAACTTTTGCTCCGAATGCCTGCGTAAAGTATTGCATGGCAGCCGCTAATTCGCCATTCTCTCCACCAAACTGTTCTAACAACAGATTAGCAAAAAATGGGTCTGCCTTAGTAACCCGCACTTTGTATTGTAAATCTTTAACGTGATGAAACATAATTTAAGTTTTAAATAGGTAAACGATGAGTTGAAGAAAGCTGAAAGCCTTCCACCCATTTTTAACATCATGGTTTAGTATTTGTTTTGTAACGGAAGTCAAAAAAAGCCATTACAAACTATTATAGGAATTCGCGGAAGCGGGGTTGCCAAGCAAAATAAATTTGAAATTTACTCTCCACTAAACCTCTCCTTTCGCTTTATATCCTAACACACTTTTCAAAGTTTCTGGTACGCTATTTTCATCTTTAAATTTCGGAATCACAGTCATGTCGCCGGTTGTTTCTAAAACCATAACTTCTATTTGGTTGAGGTGGGCAATTCCTTTTTCACGTGCAGACAGGTAAATTTCTTCAACGGTAATCCGTTCCTTTTTCATTACGTCTTTAAGCATTTCACCTTTATAAAGTAATAGAACAGGCTCTCCGCTTACCATCACTTTAATCTTTTTAACTCTAACGGAAAGCCAGGTAATTATAAACTGCAGAGAGATTAGGGTTGCGTAAACAAGCACCCCTTCTGCAAGGGTGATATTCCTGTTGAGAGAAATCGCCGCCAGGCAGGAACCTAATGCAACAGTGACGATAAAATCAAATGCATTCATTTTGGATAAGGTGCGTTTGCCGGATATACGTATGGCAAGCACTAATGCGATATAACCCAAAATGGTAATAATTAAGGCCCTTAAAAGACTTTCCCAGTCGCTAAAAAACATATTATCCAT
>JBDTLL010000193.1:0-4922 GCA_039934815.1 Daejeonella sp.
AAAGTATCTCGCAAAGCGATTACAGTTCCTTTAATATTAATAAAAATATCGTTTCCGGAAGAAATTGTGTCACGCGTTACGCCAGATGTTATAAGGGTATCTTTAATTGCAATCATTGTATCTCTTACCGATACTGTTGTTTGACGCGGAGTAATTGTGGTATCTCTAATACTAATGGTGCTATCTTTTGATACAATTGTCGAATCAGTAATTGTTACCGTAGAATCTCTCTGATTTATAACAGTGTCTTTAATTGTTGTTGTAACGCCTGAGTTACCACTGATAATTTCCAATACAGCATCTTTGTCTCTCAGGCTTGCATTATTGAATTTTCCGGCGATATAAAAATTCACCCAAGTACCAGAATTGGGAAGGGACAAACTGAGGGTGGAATCAGAAGCGGTGGAATTATTAGCTAAAGTTAAGTTTCCGAAATTTATTTTCCCTATAGAATTATTCATATTCCTTAAAATAACATTTACAGATGAAGAAAATTCAGAGTGATTGTTTAGCCGGATTTTAACTAGTGTAGGTGACCATGTTAAATAATCATCCAAAGTTGAAACAGAATTTATTTCAACATCAATTACAGGTAAACTATTCGGAATGACGCTTGAGTTGGTAACCATCATTGCCTTTCTGGCAAGTACTGTTAAATTAGATGATACGCTTGAATTACAAACTTCAACAATTGCATCCTTATCGATTGTACTCGGATAACCTGCATTACCTTTGATATAGAAAGTAACTGGGCTATTGTTTTTGGGAACTATTAACGAAAGATTAGGATTACCGGGACTTATGCCTCCAGAAGAGGAAAAAACCAACTGACCTCCCACCCCAAAGGGGATATTTCTTAACAACACAGGGACATCCTGGTTAACTTGTGATCCATTCAACAAACTGATTGTACAAGGAATATAATTGGTAAAATTTGCATAGTCATCCTTCGCACTTGCAGTATTGTTAATCCTTAATTCTACAATAGGAATTTCCTGACTCATCGCCTGATTTACCAGTATAAATAGTATAACCGTTATCACTAAAAAATTTTTCATAACAACTTATTTAACGAGCAAAAAGATGTTCTTTTAATATGCGTCGGTGGGCTATTGGAATATTTGACAAGAATAACGTCAAATAGAAGCGGTCTATAGATAAAAACTAACTTTATTTTATAATGCAAACTCATTAGGGACCTAGATAAAGAATCCCCCCGATTCTATTAAGAACTCTAATGTAATCATTAATGCTCACCTATAATAAAGATATTATATATTGATATTTTACTTTACACATTTCACATTTGCGTCACATAAACAACATCGGTAAGAATCATCCAATTACATTTATTGAAATGGTACATCATCGTAACAAAATCCTAAGCCAGAATTTGTACTACTCACGGTTTTATTATTCCGATAATCTATCATGTTAAATAATTGAGGTTTGGGTGGAGGTGCATTTGTAAAGAAGATTGATTCCGGGAATACCCCCCCGGGGGCAGTTATTGGTCTTTGATTTATAGGAGCAGTACCAGAGCCTGTAAATGTTCCGGCAACTCCATTCCACGGCCACATGGTATCATTCAGATAATGCCCAATATGAATTGTTCCGGTATTAGGGAAAGTCCCTTGGGGAGAATATGCCAAAACATTATTGCCGTCTAATCGATTATTTAACCATTGCCATTTTGCCCATAACCTATCCAGATTGGTATGGAGAAAAAAGAACAAAGGATCTTTAACTGCGGTGGGTATAGTTCCCATCCAGTCTCCGCTAACACTTCCGGCTAATACATGGGAAGATCCGTGAGGATTTGGATCTATTGCTTTAAAGTGCTCAAAATCGCCTCCTAATGCTAAAACGGTTACTTCAGAACGTAATGAGGAATTAACAGAGTTAGGTTTTGCACCATCAGCAAATTTGGTTGTTCTTCTTATTCCCGGACCGCCTGGTGCACTCCAAATTGTTAATGGATTAGAGGAATTAAAATCTGCAAAAGAATCGGAACTCACCTTTGGCTTAGAGCCCATAAAATCTAGTGAAAAGATATTTGGATTAGCATTATCAGTATTCCAATACAATAACGCTACGCTTGGATCCAACCTTTGAAGCTCTCGTTCCAAATCTAAAATAAATGCTCGGTGCCAAGGCAGAAATCCTGGACCATTATGCCCTTCTGGCTTACCAGCAGCGTCGTGGATAGCATTGAAAGTTAAATATCCGTTAAATGTATTATTAAAAGAAACTATTGCATTTAGAAACCTCGCTCTTTCTTCTACCGTAACGCTATTGCCATTTTTTCTCACTCGTACCATTACTGCCTCCCGGGATAAAATAGTGTCAGTAGATAATTTAACTACTTCGATAACCGCATCTTTGTCCCTTCTGCTTGGGCTTCCAAATTTACCGGCTGCGAAAAATTTTACCCATGTTCCAGAATTTGGTAAACTTAGATTAATTGATGAATTATTTGCGGTTAAGTTATTAGCTAATGTACTTGAAGCAAAATTCACTTTCCCGACAGAATTATTCATATTTCTGATAGTCACGTTTAAATTTCCACTTATTGTACTATTTCCGGTGACTCTAACCATGCATAAAGTAGGCGACCATGTCAAATAATCGTCAATAGTGCTAACAGAGCCAATAATCATTTCAATCTTTGGGACAGAAGCTAAAATAGGTTTAGTTGTAGTAATCATTAAGGGTTTTCTTGCCAGAATAAGCCCATTAGAGTTTGTAGCATTCCCTAGCACTTCGATAATCGCGTCTTTATCCACCAGACTATTCGCACCAGACTTAGCTTTTATAAAAAAGTTGGTCGCTGTATTATCCTTTTTAATAGTTAGATTAATGCTTTCTGCCCCGACACTTGTCCCGCCTGTTGCGGAAATAAGAAATTTACCACCAGTGCCAAATTGAACATTTCTAATGATAACCGGCAAATCCGAATTTACAGTTGTACCGTTAAACATTCGTATGTTGCAGGTGATATAAGAAGTTCCCACGTAATCGTCTTTAGCCGTCTCAGTAGTATTAATTCTAACTCCAATAACAGGCAGCACTTGAGACGTTGCAAAACTATTTACCAAGGCGATAAACAGTGACACGGTTATAAACCTTTTCATATTTTTCAGATTAGAATTAAAAAGAGGTGCTTAGAAAAATGTATTCGGGAAAAGAGGAATCTCAGAAGTTTCATATCAAATTTATTAAATAGTTTTTTCCTTTTTTCATGCAAAAAACTAACTTCTAATACACATTAATTTTCACACATTTTTATTCCCAAACCTCATTGGAAAAAATCGAATGCCATCTTGACAGCATTCCCTCCTTTGGAATAGCTCTTGTTGATTAAGCAAAAAACAATTCTAATTTTTAACAGACTATGGAAGAAAAAGGAACAATTTCAATACATACGGAAAACATCTTTCCGATTATCAAGAAATTTTTATACTCAGATCACGAAATATTTTTGAGAGAGCTGGTTTCCAACGCAGTAGATGCTACTCAAAAATTAAAAAGACTATCGTCAATTGGGCAGTACAGCGGGGAACTTGGAGATTTAAAAGTTGAAGTTTCATTTGATGAGGCTGCCAAAACAATGACTATTTCTGACCGCGGTTTAGGTATGACTGCCGAAGAAATAAAAAAATATATAAACCAGATTGCTTTTTCAGGTGCGGAGGAGTTCGTTGAAAAATTTAAAGAATCAAAAGACGCCAATGAGATCATTGGTAAATTTGGTATGGGTTTTTACTCTGCATTTATGGTTGCAGATCAGGTAGAAATACAAACGCTTTCTTATCAGGATGGCGCTGAGCCGGCCAGATGGATTTGCGACGGTAGCACCGAGTTTGAGATCACAAATGGCAACCGAACAGAACGCGGAACAGATATTATTCTTCACATTAACAATGATTCGGAAGAATTCCTGAACAAGAACAAACTGCAGGAAATTTTAGACAAATATTGCCGTTTTCTACCCGTACCGATTAAATTCGGAACAAAAACAATTCAAGAACCGGACGGTGAAGATGCAGATGGAAAACCAAAATCAAAATCTGTTGAGGTTGACAACATAATCAACAACACTAATCCGATCTGGACTAAATCTCCAACAGAATTAAAAGATGAAGATTATTTAAACTTCTATAAAGAGCTTTATCCATTTTCAGAAGATCCTTTGTTCTGGATCCATTTGAACGTAGACTATCCGTTTAACCTGACTGGTGTTTTGTATTTCCCGAAGTTGAAAAATGACTTCGAAATGCAAAGAAACAAGATCAAGTTGTTTTCCCGACAGGTATTTATAACTGATGAGGTAAAAGATGTTGTTCCTGAGTTTTTAATGCTTTTACATGGTGTTATTGATTCACCGGATATTCCCTTAAACGTTTCCAGAAGTTTCTTGCAAGCAGATGGAAATGTGAAAAAGATCAACAGCTACATCACCAAAAAAGTGGCTGATAAATTAGCAGATCTTTTTAAAAGCGACAGAAAGTCCTTTGAAAGCAAATGGAATGATATCGGATTGTTCGTTAAATACGGAATGATCAGCGAAGATAAATTCTATGACAAGGCAAAAGATTTTGTTTTGCTGAACAATACAAAATCTGAAAAATTCACATTAGAAGAATATCAGGAAAAAGTAAAACCGGTTCAGACAGATAAAGAAGGTCAGTTGGTTTATTTATATTCTACAGATACTAATAAACAGGATTCATTTATTCAATCCGCAAATAAAAAAGGCTATGATGTTTTGGTGATGGACTCTCCTATCGACACTCATTTTATCAGTCAACTGGAACAAAAACTAGAGAAAACATCCCTAAAACGTGTTGATTCTGATGTTGCAGAAAAATTAATCAAGAAAGATGATGCTCCAGAGCATATCTTAAATGAAGAAGAATCAG
>JBDTLL010000194.1:0-4920 GCA_039934815.1 Daejeonella sp.
AAATTTGTTGTGCAATTACAAAGCCAGATGCCCAGGCCCATTGAAAATTATAACCACCCAGCCAGCCGGTCACATCCACGCATTCGCCACCAAAATAAAGTCCTTTAACCTTCTTAGATTCAAGGGTTTTGGAAGAAAGTTCATCTGTAGAAACTCCACCACGCATCACTTCTGCCTTATCGTAGCCTTTATCGCCGGCAGGCTTCACCTTAAAATGATGAATTAGTTGATCTATATTTTGTGTTTCCTCTTTTGTTAAAGATGCCAGATTTTTTTCTACCGGAAGAAACTTATGCAATGCCTCCGCGAACTTTTTGCTGTACAAATCGGACAAAAAACTATTCAAAAGCTTTTTGCCATTTTTTTGCTTTTCTGTCTGAATCAGATCAGAAATATTATCGTGCGGAAGCAAGTCTAATTCTATGCTTTCACCAGGCTTCCAGTAAGATGAAATCTGCAAAATGGCCGGACCGCTTAAGCCCCAATGTGTGAACAATATATTTTCTTCAAAACTGATCTCATCAGTAGATACCCGACAAAAAATAGAATTTCCGGATAGCAGCGCATACCATTCTGCATCTTTACCGGTAATGGTAAGCGGCACCAAAGCCGGTGCGGTTTCAGTTAATTTTAAGCCAAACTGACGGGCAGTTTTTAAGCCGAAATCCGTTGCTCCCATTTTCGGTATTGGTAATCCGCCGGAGGCGACTACAACAGCGGGCGCTTTAACCGTTTTTAAATTGCCATTTTTTTCATAGATAATTTCAAATGTATTGTCGTCGGTTTTTTGAACGGATTTAACTTCTGCAGCACAAATTATTTGTTGTTCTAAATCGCGACACAGATCTGTAAAAACCTGTACAATATCACGGGCATTATTACTTTCGGGGAAAAGCTGACCTAAGGTTTTTTCCTTTCCGGTGATGCCGTAACTCTCAAAAAATTGGATAGTGTCATCAACGGTCCATTGCGATAAGGCCGATTTGCAAAAATGCTCATTCTCGGAAATGAAATTGGAACCATCTGCATATAAGTTGGTATAATTACATCTGCCACCGCCGGAGATCAGGATTTTGGCTCCCACTTTTTCATTCTTTTCTAAAATTAAAGTTCGTTTCCCTAAAAAACCAGCCTGCACGGCACACATTAAACCGCAGGCGCCACCGCCTATTATAACTGCATCAATTGTTTCCATACTTCTAAATTGCGAAGATACAATGCTTTTGATTTTTTAAACAGTTTGAGAATTTATACCCTTAAAAAAAAGTGAAATAACCTGAACCCTTAAAAGAACTCATCCGTATCAAAATGTATAGAATTTCAGAATATGAGCCAGGAAGAATTGACCAGTTTATTAACCGAATACATCATGATGAGTTCGTACGGAATTCGCCCGTACACTGACGAGCAGTCCATTGCTTATTTTGCACGGATGCCTAAAAAAACGTTATCGGAAATGTTGAGTCTTTGTGAGGATCTAGAAGAGTACGAATTTTGCGCCTACATTTTCAAAGCACTAAAAATTAAAGACGTTTATACCTACAAAGAGCAAGCGGCATTCTCGCCCATGGCAATTATTGATTAATTACAAAACTCTTACATATTTGGAAATTTATATAAAATTTCCGCATGATTCTTGCGTTGTAACACTCAGATAATGTTAAATCTGAATGTACAACGCATTTTTTCTTCATGTTAACTTCATAATCAGGTTTTATATTTACACTATTCAATTAAACAAAAGCTAAATAAAAACATATGAAAAGTCTCCTTTTAGTTTTCCTTACTTTTTTCACTTTTAATGCTTCTCCCTGGTTAAGTAACCTTGAGGAGGCAAAAGTTCTGGCAAAAGAAGATCACAAATTAATAGTTCTTAATTTTTCCGGTTCTGATTGGTGCGGCCCTTGTATTAAAATGCACAAGCAAATTTTTGAAAGTGAAGAGTTTAAAAATTACTCTGAAGAAAATCTGGTTTTAGTAAATGCAGATTTTCCGAGAATGAAGAAAAACCAGCCTGCAAAAGAACAATTGGAAATAAATGCCGCTCTTGCGGATAAATATAACAAGGAAGGTGTATTTCCATTAACTCTTTTATTAGATAAAGACGGTAAAGTTTTAAAAAGATGGGAAGGTTTACCTAAAGAAACTGCTACTGAATTTGTTTCAGAAATAACAAAACCTTAATGATCCCTCCGTCCGTTTCTGAAGAAAGTACGCTTCATAAAAAAGTTTTAAAGCTGATGGGTAATCGCTTTGAAATAAGTGTTCTTTCAGACGATCATATTTATGCCGATGCTTGTATTCAATCCGCTATCGAAGAGATTCAGCGGATTGAATCTTTTTTAAGCACTTTTAAAGACGACAGCGAAACGAATTTAATAAACCGAAATGCAGGAATTTCTCCTGTAAAGGTCTCACAGGAAATTTTTGATCTGATTTCCCGCTCCCAGCGGATTTCAGAACTTACTCAGGGAGCATTTGATATCACCTACGGATCAATTGATAAACGTTTCTGGAATTTCGATTTGAATATGACCGAATTACCGGACGCAGATCTGGCCAGAGAATCTGTGAAACTGGTTAATTTTAAAAATGTAATTCTTGAGGAAGAAAATCATACCGTATTTCTTAAAGAAAAAGGAATGCGAATTGGCTTTGGCGGAATCGGCAAAGGATATGCTGCAGAAAGAGCCAAATTAATACTTAAACAAAAAGGCGTTAAAAGCGGAATTGTAAATGCCGCAGGAGATTTAACCGCCTGGGGATTTCAGGCTGACGGGTCACCATGGACCATAGGGATTGCAGATCCGGAAGCGAAGAATCAGCCTTTTTCTACCCTAAATATAACAGATGCCGCCGTTGCCACATCAGGTAACTACGAGAAATATGTAACTATAAACGGCAAAAAATACTCTCATACAATAGATCCAAAAACAGGCTTCCCGGTAACGGGAATTAAAAGCGTGACTATTATTTGTCCTAATGCGGAATTTGCTGACGCCATTGCCACACCGATAATTGTAATGGGCACAAAAGTTGGTTTAGATCTGATAAACCAAATGCAAAAAATTGCTTGCATCATTATTGATGACCAGAACCGTATATTCCATTCCAAAAATATTAATTTATCCAAATGAAACGCATCCGTAAAATTGCTCTGTTAACTTTGATGTCAGGTTTATTTGCCATCAGCTTTTCGTCCTGCTCTTCTGTTAAAGAATACAATAAAATGTATTTGAATGATTCTGAAATGGCTCTTTCTGCCCGCCAGAATCAAAAATCAGAAATGAATTTTATGCTTTATCGCGAAGGTTCATCCGGCGGTAATGGTGGAAAAACTGGCGGTGGCTGTGGCTGTAACTAATCTGTATTTAACTCATGAAGAAAATATATTTAGGAGTTGCGTTTTTTTACCTCTCCGTTCTTAGTGCATTTGCGCAAACAGATTCTACTCAAAATTCAAGTTACAAAACACGTAAGTTAAAGGTTGATGAGGTAAATTTTGTATCGAGTTATTATCATCAGAATGGCGATAACTCGGCTGTAACCGGAGGAATTGGAACCGAAAAACTTTCTGATTTTGCCAACAGCTTTGACGTAACACTTTCTAAATCCGACAAGTATGATCGCACACATACATTTGATTTTGAACTCGGCGTAGATCATTACACTTCCGCATCTTCAGATAAAATAGATCCAACAACAATTTCATCTGCTTCTGCTGCCGATACACGTATTTATCCGTCGGCAAACTGGTCTATGAAAGATGATAAAAAGCATTACACTTTTGGATCAGGACTTTCCTATTCTCAGGAATATGACTATTCATCCATCGGTGGAAATATTCATTTTACAAAAATTTCACAAGATAATAATCGCGAATTTGGGATTAAATTGATGGCTTTTCTGGATTCCTGGAAAGTTATTTATCCCATAGAATTGCGTCAGGAATTAGGATCTGGAGGTCATAAACCCCGAAATTCCTATAACGCATCTTTTAGTTTATCTCAGATAATTAATCCGCGTTTACAAATGGCATTGCTGCTTGATCTGGGGTATCAGCAGGGACAATTAGGAACTTTATATCAGCGTGTTTATTTTCAGGATAACTCGGTTCATGTAGAAAACATGCCGGAGACGCGTTTTAAATTGCCAATTGGTTTACGCTTAAATTACTTTGCAGGAGACCGATTTGTGATCAGATCGCTATTCCGTTATTATACAGATGACTGGGGAATTAAAGGCAGCAGCGCAGAAATTGAGACGCCATTTAAAGTAACTCCATTTTTATCATTGAGTCCGTTTTACAGATTTTACACGCAAACTGCGGCAGATCAATTTGCGGGATATCAGGCACATAATGCACAGGAAAATTTCTATACAAGTGATTATGACCTATCTAAATTTACAAGCAATTATGCCGGCGTAAACTTTAGGTTTACTTCCGTGGATGGAATTTTAGGCATGAAAAAACTCAATACATTCGAATTCCGTTACGGACATTATAACAGAAGTAACGGCTTAAATTCCAATAATATTACGATGGCGTTAAAGTTCAAATAATCTCCAACTTACCTCATAGAAAAGGATCTGCGCAAACAGATCCTTTTTTTATTTAAATAAATTTTACTTAAAGCGATTTTTCAATGCTGCCAGTTTGCTTTGCATATCTTCCGCAGGTTCGGGCTTTTGAACTTTTTTATTGAACTTGGTGTCTATGGGTTTTTGCTTTTTCACTTCTTTTGGCTCATCGGTTTTCATCGTCAAGGCTATTCGCTTCCTTGCAACGTCAATTTCGGTAACGGTAACCATTACTTTCTGACTAACTTTTACAACTTCATTGGGATCTTTAATAAACCGGTTGGCCATTTGGCTAAGATGTACCAAACCATCCTGATGAACGCCAATATCTACAAATGC
>JBDTLL010000195.1:0-4919 GCA_039934815.1 Daejeonella sp.
TTCCAGGAAATGAAAGACTGGGTTGCCGAAACAAAATTCGATCGTTTGGGATGTTTCACCTATTCTCACGAGGAAAAAACGCATGCTCATTTATTAAATGATGATGTTCCCGAAGAAGTAAAACAGGAACGTGTGGAAGCAATAATGGATATTCAACAGGGAATTTCGTTTGATATCAATCAGCAAAAAATTGACAAGACTTTTAAAGTATTAATTGACCGTAAAGACGGAGATTATTTTGTGGGAAGAACAGAGTTTGATTCTCCCGAAGTGGATAACGAAGTACTAATTGATGCCAAAATTGATTACGCAAATATTGGCAGTTTTGTAAATGTCAAAATAGATCGTGCAGAAGATTTCGATTTGTATGGACAAATTGTCAAATAAAGCCCTCTTTTAAAGTAATTCCGTAATTTCATCTAAATTCGCTGCGGATGAAAGCAAGTTATATTGAATATAGTGAAACCAATAGTTTTTCGCCGGCGGTGATCAGCTATCTGGAAGGAAATGAAAAATTAAAACCTTTTATTTCTGAACAACCCACTTTAGAAGGTTTTAGCAACTTGCTGCAGAACAAGCAAGTTTTGGCTAATCGAAGTAAACTTGTAAGTGTTTTAAAAAGCCAGTATTCATCAATTTTAAATCGGATTCCGCAAGTACAAAACTCTGGCAATTTTTCAGAGAATGAATCTCCAAATTCTTCTTCTTACTTTGAAAAAGTAGAAGAAAATATTTCCCTATTGGAGGACGAAAATACGTTTACGGTAACTACAGGCCATCAGCTAAATATCTTCACCGGACCATTATATTTCATTTTTAAAATTGTAACGGCCATCAAACTGGCTTCCGATCTCAAAAACAAATTTCCTGATAAGAATTTTGTTCCGGTATACTGGATGGCGACAGAAGATCATGATTTTGCTGAAATTAACCACACATTTATTGCCGGCAAGAAAATAAGCTGGAACAAAGATGCAGCGGGTGCTACGGGAAGATTAAATACAAACGATATTCTGAATGCAATTAAGGAATATACTTCCGTTCTTGGAATTTCTGAAAATGCACAGGAGCTTTCTAAATTAATCGAAACTGCTTACACAGAACATTCTAACCTGGCTGATGCAACGCGTTATCTGGTTAATAATTTGTTTGGCCAATACGGCTTGATAGTTATTGATGCAGATTCGGCCGAACTAAAAAGTGAGTTTGTTAAATATATCGAGGAAGATATCATAGACCAATCGAGCTTCAAAAATATCACAGCTCAAACAGAAAAATTAAGTGAAGCGGGAATTGAAACTCAGGTAAATCCCAGGGAAATCAACTTTTTTTACTTGCGTGATGAACTTCGGGAAAGAATAGTTTTTGAAGGCGGAAATTATCAGGTTTTAAATACAGAAATCTCATTTTCCGAATCAGAATTAAAAGCTGAAATTCAAAACCATCCGGAAAGGTTCAGTCCCAACGTGGTTATGCGACCGCTTTATCAGGAAGTTATTTTGCCAAACATCGCCTACATTGGCGGCGGTGCAGAAATAGTTTACTGGCTCCAGTTAAAACAAAATTTCGACCACTATCAAGTTGACTTCCCAATTTTGATTCTACGTAATTCTGCGTTGATCAGCACTTATTCTCTGGATTCAAAACTTAGAAAACAGGATCTTATTTTGAAGGATATCTTTAGAGATGAAGATTTACTGGAAAAAGAATGGGTGATAAAACACAGTCAGCATACTTTGAATCTGAAAGATGAGTGGCAGGAATTAAAATGCATTTTTGAAAAGATAAAATTGCGGGCGCATAAAATAGATGTCACTCTATCGCCGAGTACGGAAGCTGTAAAAGTAAGATTGGAGAAAGCTATTTCCAACCTCGAAAAGAAAATGATCAAGGCTGATAAACGCAATTATTCAGATTCGCTTAATCAGATCAGAAATATTAAAGCAAAACTTTTCCCGAAAGGTGGATTGCAGGAGCGATCTGAAAATTTCGGACTATTGTACGTAAAATACGGTCAGAAATTTATTGAAACGTTACTGGAGACTTTCAAACCTCTGGATTTTAAATTTACTATTTTGCAGGACGATCAATCTGCATAAATCCCTTTATGAATTACCATACTTTTTCCGAGGAAACTCTTAGAAATTTCACAAAGCAAATCTTTTTAAAAATGGGTTGCTCTGCAGAACATGCAGATTTAGCTTCTGATGTTTTACTAAAATCAGATCTTCGCGGAATTGATTCTCATGGCGTTGCCCGCTTAAGCGGATACGTTCGACTTTGGGAAAAAGGAAGAATAAACACAAAACCCGATATCAAAATCATTCATGAAACTCCCACTACGGCTACGGTTGACGGCGATGCGGGATTAGGTTTGGTGGTGGCTCCTTTCGCTATGAAAGTAGCGATGGAGAAAGCAAAAATTTACGGCTCCGGCTGGGTTTCTGTTCGTAATTCAAATCATTTTGGAATTGCCGGGTATCATGCGTTGATGGCTGTGGAGCAAAACATGATTGGTTTTGCCATGACAAATGCAAGTCCACTGGTCTCTCCTACCTTTTCTAATGAACGTTTATTGGGAACTAATCCGATGTGTTATGCGTTCCCGGCAGGAAATTATCCGCCGGTAATTGTAGATATGGCAACTTCGGCGGCAGCCAATGGAAAATTAGAAATTGCACAAAGGGCAAATAAATTAGTGCCAGATGGCTGGATTCAGGATAAAAATGGAGAAAATTCTAAAGATCCCCATGAACTTAAAAATGGCGGGTCGTTACTTCCTTTGGGCAGCGATCGTGAGCATGGAAGTCATAAAGGTTTTGGCTTAAGTGCGACAGTTGATATTCTGTCTGCTGTACTATCAGGAGCCAATTACGGGCCCTGGGTTCCTCCATTTGTGGCTTTTTTAGATCCGCCGACAGATCCTGTTGGAAAAGGGATTGGACATTTTGTGGGCGCCATGCGTGTAGATGGCTTCAGACCTGTTGCGGAATTTAAATCGCATATGGACAACTGGATATCCAGATTTAAATCTTCTAAAACTGTTCATCCTAACCAAAAAATAATCATTCCCGGAGAACCGGAACTGGAAGCTGAAAAGTTTAGGAAAGAGAATGGAATTCCGATAATTGAGGCTGTTTATAACGATTTAAACGATCTTGCAGTTAAGCTGAAATCTGAAAAATTGGCCTAAACGATTATACTTCAAATTCAATTTTAAAAAACAATCTGTAGGCTGTTGCCTTTTATAATTATAGTATTTACAAAATCTTACAATTATGAAAAATCCAATTCCACCAGGTAAAGATGCCGCCAGAACTGAGCATCAGGGGAGAACTACCTCGAACAGAGCATATGATGATAATAGAGAAGTTTTAAAATCCAGAGGTATTTCAAATTCAGGTGGCCAGATGTCGGATCAAACGGATAACAAACAAGCCACCGTAAATAAAGGAAATGTTAATCCGGATGTTCAGGGAAAAAAGCATGCTCCGCAAAAGCCTAGCGAAAGTTCTCCTAAAAAGAAATGATTTAAAAATATGCGCAGCTTTTTAGCTGCGCATATTTTAATGCTTAATAGATACCTCCAAAGATTCTGTTCCAGCGAATCTTATTTAAGAATGTTCCGTTCGTGTCCCAGCTCATCCAAACAAATAAAGCTTTGCCAACAATGTGATCTTCCGGTACAAATCCCCAGTAACGAGAATCCAGAGAGTTATGGCGGTTATCGCCCATCATCCAGTAATAATTCATTTTAAAAGTATATGAATTAGTTTTTTGTCCATTAATCAAGTATTCATTCCCAGATTTTTCTAATTTATTTCCTTCATATACAGATATTGCTCGCTGATATAATGGGAAATTAGTGCTGTCTAATTTTACTGTCCAGCCCTTTTTAGGAATGATGAGCGGACCAAAATTATCTTCGTTCCATTTAAAGTTTTGATTATGAGGAAAAATCTGAGGTTCAAATTCGTTAATCGGGCGTACAATTGGCGCAACAGATTTAACGTTGGCCCAACCTTTTATCTCTTCTGCCTGCTCTGAGGTCATGTTAAAATAATAATCATCGGCCGTGGCCCGCATTACTTCAATATGCATTTCATTTAACCTATCGGGATTAAAATCGGTTCCATCAGATTTTACAGCGTAATTAGTTTCGCCAAATTGCGGAACTTCTGCCGGCTGACCGTTGATGTAAACTCGTGCGTTTATAATTCGCAACGTATCTCCAGAAATACCAATGCAACGTTTAATATAGTTTTCACGCTTATCTACCGGGCGGTAATAAGGTGAATCAGCTTCCATTGGATAGTTGAAAACCACCACATCATTACGTTTGATTTCACTTAATCCCGGCAAACGGTGATATTTCCATTGAATGCCATCCCAATAAGCTTTAGTCCCGGTAATTGGCATGGTATGGTGCGCAAACGGAAAAGAAACCGGCGTAATGGGCAATCTGGCTCCGTAATTAACTTTACTAACAAACAAAAAATCGCCAACCAGCAAGGTTTTTTCCATTGATCCGGTTGGAATTGTGTAAGCTTCTATAAATAAACCTCTTATCAAAGTGGCAGCTATAACAGCAAAAAGAATGGCATCAAACCATTCTCTGCCAGCACTTTTTTTCACTTTAGTTTTATTCTTTTTTGAAGTATCTTTTCTCCAGAATTTCCAATTCATGTTAAATATTTTGCAACAATATAGGGTTTAAACGCTAAAATCAAACATATCCGCTATTTTATAAAATCCCTGACGGTTTTGTAACCACTCGGCGGCCAATACGGCACCCAGTGCAAACCCGGCCCGGCTATGAGCTGTATGTTTAAATTCAATTTCATCAACTTCAGAACTATAAATAACGGTATGAGTTCCGGGCACACCTTCAATACGGTGAGATTCTATTAAAAGCTGAT
>JBDTLL010000196.1:0-4864 GCA_039934815.1 Daejeonella sp.
GCCGGAGTATCAGAAATGAGATTGAGTTAAAATCATGGAAATAAAAAAAGATTTTGTTTTAGAAGTGCATTCAGAGAATGGTTTCTCGGTTTTAAACCGGATGATCAATATTTTCAATCGCCGCAGAGTTCGGATAAAACGACTATTGGCGACCGAAATGCCGGGAGATTATAAAAATGGAATGGCCAGTTTTATTGTTCATGCAACCGAAGAAAACATGGAAAGAGTAAGACTACAGCTGGAAAAATTAATTGAAGTTGAACGAACTGATGTGCGGGAGATGACGCTCAATCATCAGTCATAAATTAAAAAGGTATGGCAAAGTTAAATTTTGGCGGAACGGAAGAGCAGGTTGTAACACGCGAAGAATTTCCGTTAAGTAAAGCGCAGGAAGTTTTAAAAGATGAAACTGTGGCAGTTATTGGTTACGGCGTTCAGGGTCCCGGGCAAGCGCTCAATCAAAAAGACAATGGCATAAATGTAATTGTTGGTCAGCGTAAAAATTCTGCAAGCTGGGACAAAGCTGTAAAAGATGGTTTTGTACCCGGAGAAACTCTTTTTGAAATTGAAGAAGCGCTGGAACGCGGAACAATTATTTGCTATTTATTAAGTGATGCCGCACAAATTGAACTTTGGCCAACGGTTAAAAAGAATCTTACCAAAGGTAAAGCTTTGTATTTTTCACACGGATTTGGAATCACATTTAATGAGCAAACCGGCATTATTCCTCCGCCGGATGTTGACGTTTTTCTGGTTGCACCAAAAGGTTCCGGAACATCTCTCCGTAGAATGTTTTTACAAGGTCGCGGTTTAAATTCCAGTTACGCTATTTTCCAGGATGCCACAGGTAAAGCATTTGACCGCGTAGTTGCTTTAGGCATTGCGGTTGGCAGCGGATATTTGTTCGAAACAGATTTCCGTAAAGAAGTTTTTTCTGACCTTACGGGAGAACGCGGCACATTGATGGGTTGCATACAAGGAATTTTTGCTGCTCAATATGATGTTTTACGCAGCAAAGGCCACTCTCCTTCTGAAGCTTTTAATGAAACGGTTGAAGAATTAACACAATCATTAATGCCCTTGGTTGCCGAAAACGGAATGGACTGGATGTACGCCAACTGTTCTACAACCGCCCAAAGAGGCGCTCTGGATTGGTGGAAGAAATTTAGAGATGCCACCAAACCTGTGTTTGAAGAACTGTATGAAAGTGTTGCTTCAGGTAAAGAATCGCAGCGATCAATTGATTCAAATTCACAGCCCGATTATCGCGAAAAGCTTAATGACGAATTGAAAGAACTTCGCGAAAGCGAATTATGGCAGGCCGGAAAAACTGTTAGAAGTTTAAGACCAGAAAACCAACCTGTTCCGGCAGAGGAAACGGAAAAATAAAAATCTGATGGCAAAAACTCTGTTTGATAAAATTTGGGACGAACATGTGGTGAGCCAGAAAAAAGGATTTCCGGATGTGCTGTATGTGGATACGCATTACATTCATGAGGTAACAAGTCCGCAGGCTTTTGAAGGTTTGCGTAAGCGAAATTTGCCCGTTTTCAGGCCTGCGCAAACCCGGGCAACTGCAGATCATAATGTCCCGACAATCGATCAGCATTTACCGATAAAAGAAGAATTATCCCGTTTGCAGGTGGAGATGCTCAGCAAAAACTGCAAGGAATTTGGTATTGAATTATATGGGCTTGGTCATCCTTTCCAGGGAATTGTACATGTAATTGGCCCGGAGTTAGGTTTAACCCTTCCGGGGATGACCATTGTTTGCGGCGACAGCCATACTTCTACGCATGGTGCTTTTGGATGCATCGCTTTCGGAATTGGAACTTCTGAAGTTGAAGAAGTTTTAGCCACACAATGCTTGTTACAGCAAAAGCCTAAGTCCATGAAAATTGAAGTGAACGGCGAATTACAACAAGGGGTTCTTTCAAAAGATATTATCCTGCATATCATCAGCAAAACCGGAACCGCAGGCGGCACGGGTTATTTTGTGGAATATGCCGGAAGCACCATCAGAAGTTTGAGCATGGAATCCCGGATGACCATTTGCAATATGAGTATTGAAATGGGCGCCAAAGGCGGATTAATTGCACCAGACGAAACTACTCTCCAGTATTTGGTTGGTCGCGAATTTTCGCCCAAAGGCGATAAATGGGACGAGTTAACAAAATACTCTGAAAGCTTACACTCAGACAAAAATGCCAGATATGATAAAGTGATCGAAATCAATGCGGCTGAAATTCAACCCATGATTACATACGGAACGAATCCGGGAATGGGAAATTCGGTAGATGCGGCGATTCCTCGTGTTGACTCCGTTGCCGAAAAAGAACGCTTTTCTTTTCTGAAATCTTTGAAATACATGGGTTTGGAAGAAGGTCAGTATTTGGCCGGAAAACCAATTGATTATGTATTCATTGGCAGCTGCACCAACTCCAGAATTGAAGATCTGCGTTTGGTAGCTGATTTTGTAAAAGGGAAAACTAAGGCAGAAAATGTGACTGTCTGGATAGTTCCGGGTTCAAAACAAGTGATGAATCAGGCAATTTCTGAAGGACTGGATAAAATCCTGGCACAAGCCGGATTTGCTCTCCGCGAACCGGGTTGCAGCGCTTGTTTAGCAATGAATGAAGATAAAATACCCCCGGGTAAATATTGTGTGTCTACCTCCAACAGAAATTTTGAAGGAAGGCAAGGTCCTGATTCCAGAACTTTTCTGGCAAGTCCGTTAACTGCAGCAGCAGCGGCAATTGCCGGAAAAATTGTAGATGTACGCACCTTATTAAGCTGATGCCATGGAAAAGAAATTATTCAAAAAATTAAGTTCCAGAGCGGTTCCAATAGCTATCGAAAATATTGATACCGACCAGATCATTCCTGCCCGATTCTTAAAATCAACCGTTCGGGAAGGATTTGGCGAAAATTTGTTCCGCGACTGGAGGTTTAATTCTGAAAATAAACAGCAGGCAGATTTTCCATTGAACAATTCAAAATACGAAGGAAAAATTCTCCTCGCGGGAAAAAATTTCGGTTGCGGCAGTAGTCGCGAACACGCTGCATGGGCATTAGCTGATTATGGTTTCGATGTGATAATCAGCAGTTTTTTTGCTGATATTTTTAAAGGCAATGCACTTAACAATGGTTTGTTGCCTGTACAGGTTTCAGAAAATTTACTGAATGAACTATTTTCTATCGTCCATAAAAATCCGGAAACGATAATCGAGGTTGATCTTGAGAAACAACTGCTTTCAGTTCCACAAAAAAATATCAGCGAAAGTTTTGAGATCGATCCTTATAAAAAGACTTGCCTTTTAAATGGCTATGACGACATCGATTTTATCCTGGCGCAAACAGAAAACATAATTAGCTACGAGCAAAGCAGAAAATACAGCTATTCAAAATGAAAAAACAGATCCTTATAATTCCCGGCGACGGGATCGGGCCGGAAGTAACTTTCTGGGGTCAAAAGGCTCTGGAACAAATCGCTGTAGAATTTGATCATGATTTTGTTTTCGAATCAGCTCTGATGGGGCATGCGGCAATAGAAAAGTGCGGAGATCCATTGCCTGAAGAAACGCTTCTGAAAGCCAAAAGCAGCGATGCGATTTTATTCGGTGCAGTTGGCCATTTAAAATACGATCTGGATCCGTCGCTCAAAATAAGGCCTGAACAGGGTTTATTAAAAATCAGGAAAGAATTGGGCTTATACGCCAATTTACGTCCTATTTTAGTTTTCGATGAATTGTTGAACGCTTCGAGTTTAAAGCCGGAAATATTAAAAGGAACTAACATTTTATTTTTCAGAGAATTGACCGGTGACGTCTATTTCGGAGAAAAAGTTCGCAGTGAGGATAGAAACACCGCTTCAGATTTGATGGTCTATCACCGATATGAAATTGAACGAATCGCCGTCAAGGCATTCGAAGCAGCGCAAAAAAGAAGCAAAAAACTTTGTTCAGTAGATAAAGCAAACGTGCTGGAAAGTTCCCGTTTATGGCGGGAAGTTGTTCAGGAAATTGCATTGAAATATCCCGACGTAGAAACAACTCATTTGTTTGTTGACAATGCGGCTATGCAATTGCTTAAAGACCCGAAACAGTTCGACGTAATACTGACCGGCAATTTATTTGGCGATATTCTAACAGACGAAGCTTCTCAAATTGCAGGTTCTATGGGCATGCTGGCCTCAGCCTCCATAGGCGACAAAACCGGCTTCTTCGAACCCATACACGGATCTGCTCATGATATAGCAGGGAAAAATACTGCCAATCCCCTTGCTTCGATACTTTCTGCCGCCATGCTACTGGAGATTGGTTTTGGCCTGAAGAAAGAAGCGGAAATACTTACTTCGTCCATCAAAGAAATATTAAAACAGGGATTTCGAACTCAGGATATTTCTTCAGGTAATACTCCTGCATCGAAAATTCTCGGAACCAAAGAAATGGGCGAAATGGTCATCAATCAAATCAAAGAATTATCTCCTAAACCCTATAACCATGTTACATGATGCGAATCGAATATATGTATTTGATACCACCTTGCGGGACGGAGAACAGGTGCCCGGTTGTCAGTTAAGCTGTGTAGAAAAAATAGAAATCGGCAAGGCGTTGGAAGAACTGGGTGTGGATGTGATAGAAGCCGGCTTCCCGGTTTCCTCTCCCGGAGATTTTAATAGTGTGATTGAACTTTCAAAAGCAGTTCGGGAACCGATAATTTGTGCATTAACGAGAGCCAATAAACACGATATTGAAGTAGCAGCAGATTCTTTAAAATTTGCAAAACGACCTCGCATCCATACCGGAATCGGGGCTTCGGATATGCATATTAAATATAAATTTAACAGCTCCCGCGAGGAAAT
>JBDTLL010000197.1:0-4779 GCA_039934815.1 Daejeonella sp.
AGTGTGCGCCCAGATGGGCTCGAACCATCGACCAAAAGATTATGAGTCTTCTACTCTAACCAACTGAGCTATGGGCGCTGCTAAAACATGCGTTTTTTGCGAATGCAATTTTACGTATTTGCATCGGATTTCAAAAATCTATTCCTGAAAAATTGAAATTTTAAATATGAAACTTTAACCATCTGATCTCCAGCACTTAAATTGATCGTATCAAAATGGAAATGGTGAAATCTTTTATCCTTTGTCATTTTTTCCCTGATCTCCAATAGCTTTTGCGATATTGCATCCTCCAAGAAAACTCATGCAGAATATTAAAAATATCATCTTTGATTACGGGAATGTTATTTTCCTGATCGATTTTAAACGCACGCAGCACAGCTTTACCGAACTGGGAATTGAAAATGTAGAACGCTTTTTTGCACATACCGGTCATGATCCGCTTTTTGATGAGTTTGAAAAAGGCATGATCAGTTCGGCTGAGTTCCGTGATGGAATAAGGCGAATCACCGAGAGTCCGGACTTGAGTGATAAACAGATTGATAACGCATGGAACACGCTTTTAATTGGTGTGCCGCCCGTAAATCACGACATCCTGTTAAAGGCAAAAGAAAGATACCGCACTTTTTTATTGAGTAATAACAACGCCATCCACTATAACTGGATCATGGATTATCTTAAATCAGAATTCAATCTGGATTCGAATGAAAGCTTTTTTGAAAAGGATTATTATTCGCATCTCATGAAAATGAGAAAACCCAATGCCGATATATTTGAATTCGTTTTAAACGAGAACGATCTCGACCCGGCGGAGACTTTGTTTATTGACGACAGTCCGCAACATTTAAAGACTGCCGCGGCTTTGGGATTTAAAACCCATCTGTTACTGCCTAGCGAAACCCTCGAAGAATTTATGTACGGCTCCGGACTGCTCTAAAATAGTTTAGAATTAAACGGGCAAATTGCTAAATTCAACACATGGAAGAAAAACGTTACGGATCTTTAAAAGAATTTTATCCCTTTTACCTTCAGCAACATAGTAATTCTACCAGCAGAATACTGCATTTTATTGGCACCGGACTGGTAATTCTACTCATTCCCGCTTCCATCCTGTTCCATCAGCTCTGGCTGTTGATTTTAATTCCTCTTGTGGGATATGGCTTTGCATGGGTAGGTCATTATTTTTTTGAGAAGAATAAACCGGCTACATTTCAATATCCGGGATACAGTTTAGCAAGTGATTTTATATTGTTCCGGGATCTGCTTACGGGCAAAGAAAAATTTTAAAAATTCCGCATTTCTTTCAGAAACAAATAAAATTGTTGCGTGTTAAATTAGGCATGAGCGCATACGAAGCCCCAACATTGGTTGAAACCTTAAATGATTTAATATCGAAAGGTTTTACGCATAATTTTAACATACATAAAAATGGCTTACACAGTAGCGAAGCCGATGTAGTCTTGAGTCCGAAAGATTTTGAGATCGTAAAGGTTTACCGTTTTGAAGGCATGAGCGATCCGGGAGATAATTCCATATTATATGCCATTGAAAGTAAAAAGCACGATATTAAAGGAACCTTCATAAATGCGTACGGCGTATATTCAGATGAAGTTTCTGAAGAATTGCTTAAAAAATTAAACACGCCCGTTCCGGAATAATCAGGCTTTCTTTCTCCGTTTCTTTTCTTTAATAATTAAGGCAAGTTCACGCCCCATTTGTCCGGATATGGATGTATTTTCCTGTGCCCGTCTAAACAGGTAAGGTAATACCGCTTTTACGGGACCGTAAGGAACATATTTGGCCACATTGTATCCGGCATTCGAAAGATTAAAGCTCAGATTATCGCTCATCCCAAGCAATTGGGAAAAATAAACATGCGGATGATTGTGCAGAATTCCTTTTTTGTCGAGCAATTCGGCAAGTAAACGGCAGCTTGTTTCGTTATGTGTTCCGGCAACAAAAGCAATGTTATCAATATTGTCGGTACAAAAAAGTACAGCGTTGTTATATTCACTGTCGGTAGCTTCCTTTGTAGCATTTATTGGCGAAGTGTAACCCATTTCTGCGGCACGTTTACGTTCCTTTTCCATGTAGGCTCCGCGAACCAGTTTAGCTCCTAATATAAAATCCTCTTCCTTTGCAACAGCGGCGTCGGTTTTCAAATCAGCCAGCTTATCATTTCTGTATAACTGATAGGTATTTAATACCAGGGCCTGATCCCGGTTATATTTGCGCATCATTTCCAAAGCCAGGTCATCAATTGGTTGTTGTATCCATGATTCTTCGGCATCTATCATCACCGGAACATGTGCCTCTGCAGCTGCTTGACAAATATCGAAGGCACGGTTTTTTACACGGTTAAATTCTCGCTTTTCTTCATCCAGAAGTTCAGCGCCCGCATTTATTTTTTCAAGAAGCGCAAATCTGCCAATACCGGTTACCTTAAAAACAGTTACAGGTATGCGTCTGTCGCCCTGAGCACGTTTTATCGTTTTAATAATTTCCCGGCAGGTTTCATCAAACACCTCCTCTTCCTCTGCTCCTTCTACAGAATAATCCAGAACGGCACCAACAGATCCGCGGGAGAGCTTTAAAATGGTGGGCTCGCATTCTTCAATAGTTTCTCCACCACAAAAATGACTGAATATAGTCGCCTTGATTAATCCTTTTATCGGCAAACCGATGTTTAAAGCAAAATTAGTAAGCGGCGGACCAACCTTTGTTAAAAAATTACTGCTGATCATTTTAAACAACCAGAACGCCCGGTTCAGATCAGTTTGCGACATTCCGCGGAACGCGATTTCAGTATTTTCAAAAGACAGATTCTTGCCTTTCGGCGGATGAACCTGAGATGGAGTATTCGGCATGGCGCAAAGTTAGAAATTACGGTCAATTAATATACGCAAGTGTAAATTTTGTAAGTTTGTTTATGTTAGAATTTAAACTGGAGGGAGAATTTATTCCTCTTATACAATTGTTAAAAGCCTGCAACCTGGTACAAACCGGTGGCGAAGCTCAGATTGTGGTATCAGAAGGCGAAGTAAAATACAATGGCGAAGTAGATCTGCGCAAAAGATTAAAAGTAAAACGCGGAGATATTGTGGAATTTTCCGGCAGGCAGATCAAAGTTGTATGAGATCAATTGAAAGCATTTCTTATTCTATCTTTTTTGAAAACAGTTTGGATACCCTTCCGGAATTTTTAAAGAATCGCAATTATTCTAAAATTCTGGTGCTTGTTGATAATAATACGGAGAAATTTTGCCTTCCGGCGATGCAAAATTTGTTATTGCCGGAAATACATTTTGACGTGATTGAAATTGATGCCGGAGAAGAAAACAAGAATATTGATTTCTGCATTGGGATATGGAAAATGCTTTTGGAATTTGGCGCCGACCGCAGCAGCCTGTTAATTAACCTGGGTGGCGGCGTTGTAACAGATATGGGTGGTTTTGCAGCTTCAACTTTTAAAAGAGGAATTGATTTCATCAACATTCCCACTACTCTACTCTCGCAGGTTGATGCTTCTGTAGGTGGCAAAACCGGAATTGATATGGATTCGGTGAAAAATATCATTGGCACATTTAGCCAGCCTCAGGCGGTTTTTATCGAGACTGAGTTTTTAGAAACACTTCCAAAGCGTGAGTTATATTCCGGCTTTGCCGAGATGATAAAGCACGGACTTATTTACGACCGTACTTATTTTGAAACGATTTGCGGGTTAAAGCCCGAAGATATTTCGGAAGATCAGATTTTCCGTTCAGTAGAAATAAAAAATGAAGTAGTAAAAGCAGATCCGTTTGAAAAAGGATTGCGAAAGATCCTGAATTTTGGCCATACAATTGGCCATGCAATAGAAAGTTATTCATTAGATCATGATAAAAAATCATTGCTGCATGGAGAAGCTATCGCGATAGGTTTTATTTGTGAAGCTTACTTGTCTTCTAAAAATAACGGTCTTCCGGAATCAGAGCTGCAACGAATTACAGACTACATAAAAAACACTTTTCCAAAATATAAGATCAAAGAAAAATCTCTTCCGGCATTAATTGAACTGATGAAAAACGACAAGAAAAACAGTTTCGACAAAATATCTTTCTCGCTTTTAAGCGAAATTGGAAAATGCGATACCGATAGTTTTTGTTCGGAAGAGGATATTTTAGAAAGCCTCAAATTCTATATTAATTCACAATAGTCATGTTTTCGCTGGATATAAAACAGGGTGCAACATTATTACTGGTTACTCTGCTGGTAATTTTAACCCTGGCTGAAATGTTTATCAGCTATCGCGAAAACAGAAACCTTTACGGAAGGAACGATACTTTTCAAAATATTTATCTCAGCAGCCTGGCTTTCGTCATGAATCTGGCTTCAAAGGGATTGACATTTTTTATACTCGACTATTTCTACAAATTCCGGTTCATGGAAATTAAGAATGTGGTTGTTTACTGGCTGGTATTAATAGTTCTGCAGGATTTTCTTTACTGGGTTTTGCATTACCTCGGCCATATCAGCAGAATCTTCTGGGCCATGCACGTTACACATCATTCATCAGAGCATTTTAACCTCAGTACCGGATTTCGTTCAACGGTTTTTGAGCCTTTGTACCGCGTGTTTTTTTATATTCCTCTGGCGCTGTTTGGTTTTTCGGCCATAGATATTCTATACGCTTACCTCATCACACAATTGTATGGAAACCTGGTTCATACCCAATTGAAATTAAAATTTCCAAACTGGTACAGCTTTATATTTGTAACGCCCTCGCATCATCGGGTACATCATG
>JBDTLL010000198.1:0-4759 GCA_039934815.1 Daejeonella sp.
AGAATTTTTAAAACTTGCTTGCTGTTTTGTTCTTCGCCAAAAACTTCAAAATTAAAAGTCTCATCGCGGTTACGGCGAATTATGACATGTTTTGGTGACGGAAGCAGGCAATGGTGAATGCCACCGTAACCACTTAAAACTTCCTGGTAAGCGCCTGTGTGGAAAAAACCAACATATTGAACCTTACGTGTTTTTGGCATATATACACTACTCATATGCGCTTCCTGGTTATAATAATCCTGACCGTCGCAGGTTATCCCGCCAAGGTTAACACGCTCATATTCAGAGTCCCAGTTATTAATTGGAGCTAAAATGTATTTCTGGTTCAACGCCCAAACATCAGGAAGGTTAGTAATGAAAGATCCATCAAGCATCAACCATTTTTCACGGTCATTCTGCAATTTTCTGCCTAATACTTTGTATAAAATTCCGGAGGCTTCAGCCACGGTGTATTTTCCGAATTCAGTAACGATATCCGGTTCAACCGTATCATTTTCCGCACAAATTTCTTTTATCCGTTTCACAATTTCGTTCACCATATACTCGTAATCGAAATCAAAAACCAATGAATCTTTAAACGGCATTCCACCGCCAATATCTAAAGTTGTTAGATCCGGGTTTATTTTTTTGAATTTACAGTAAAGCGTTACATACTTTTCTAATTCGTTCCAGTAATACGGAGTATCAGAAATTCCGGAATTGATAAAGAAGTGAAGCAATTTCACTTTAAAATTTTCATTCTGAGCAATCTTGTGATTGTAGAAATCAATCACATCCTCCATTCTAATTCCTAAACGGGAAGTGTAAAACTGCGAATCTGGCTGTTCTTCTGCGGCTATCCGAATGCCCAGATTACACGGAATATCTAATTCATCATCGTATAAATTAAATTCCTCTTTATTATCTAAAACCGGAATGATGTTTTTGTAACCATCATGCAACATATCGATAATATATTGCTTGTATTGGAACGTTTTAAATCCGTTACAAATCACCGTAATATCCTTGTTCAAAACACCTTTTTTCTCAAGGGAATCAATCATCGGCATATCAAAAGCAGATGAAGTTTCCAGGTGAATTTCGTTGCGCAGAGCCTCTTCAACAATATGTCTGAAGTGAGAACTTTTAGTGCAATAACAGTATTTGTAGCTACCGCGATAATTATTGCGAATGATAGCCGACTGGAAAAGAATTTTAGCTTGTTGAATTTTTTTACTGATGATGGGCAAATAAGTAAATCTTAATGGCGTACCATAAGTTTCAATCATTTCCATCAGGTTCAGATCATGAAAATATAACTCATCATCAATCAGTTCAAAACCTTCCTGAGGAAATCCAACGCTTAAATTTAGAAACTCCGCGTAACTTTGCATTTTTTTATAATTTTGGCAAAGATATAAAAACCAAAGTGCTTAGCGCAAAGTGTTGACTTTAAAATAATTTATCTAAATAGTAATATGAATGTGCCTGCTAATTTGTATAATGCCATTATATGCGAGAAATAAAGATTATTGAGGTAAAATCAGAACTGGGGGCCGGCACACGCGGTGCAAGTTTAGGCGTTGACGCCATTAAAATTGCCGCCCTCGATTTCGGCAGTCGGTATTTTAAGCAGTATAAAAGCGTAGAAATTCCAAATGAAAATCATTTGCTTTTAGAATCTACCGGTAATCAGTTTGCCAAGCGGATTTCTGGCGTTCTAACGATGGTAGAAAGAATTGCTGAAGAAGTTTCAAGGACGCTAAAAAATAATGAGTTCCCGATTATTCTTTCTGGAGATCATAGCAACGCTGCGGGAACAATCTCTGGAATCAAAAAAACATTCCCTAAATCAAAACTTGGCGTGATTTGGATAGACGCTCATGCGGATATTCATTCTCCATATACAACTCCGTCCGGCAATTTGCATGGAATGCCCATAGCCATGGTTTTAGATGAAGATAATCTGGAATCGAAAATTAATAATTTAGATCAGGAAACTGTAAATTACTGGTATCAGTTAAAAAATATTGGCAACATTGCGCCTAAAATTACCCCAAGAGATATAGCTTATATTTCTGTACGAGATATTGAGGCTCCGGAAGAGTTTATTATTCGCAAAAATAATATCAAAAACTTTACTACAGCAGATATTCGCAAACGAGGAGTTGAAAGAATTGCCATTGATGCGCTGCAATATCTAGATCATTGTGATTTAATTTATCTCTCCTTTGATGTAGATTCTATTGATTCGTCAATTTCAAAAGGTACAGGAACACCGGTGTCCAATGGAATAACTGAACGCGAAGCAGGTAATTTAGTAGCCCGGTTAATGACCAGCAAAAAAATATGCTGCTTTGAAATGGTTGAAATTAATCCAACTCTGGACAAAGAGAATTTAATGGCAGAAAATGCTTTTGAAATCCTCGTTAGAGCTACAAATTCGTTGATGAACGATTAAAATTTGTTTATATACAATACATAAAAAGCTAAACAGCTTTAAAAAATCAAATGACTTTAGAAGAAAATATAATTACCAATACCAAACAGGCAGTTTTGGATTTATACAGTGCAGAATTGCCTGCAGAACAAATCAGCCTGCAGGAAACAAGGAAGGAATTTGAAGGCCAGGTTACCATTGTAACTTTTCCGCTGATAAAATATTCTAAAAAATCGCCAGAGCAGACTGCAAATGAACTTGGAGAATATTTAAAAAATAATATTGATACCGTTGTAAATTACAATGTTGTTAAGGGTTTCCTGAATTTGGTTATTGCCGATTCTTATTGGATTAATCAATTAATTGGCTCGATTTCTAAAGAAAATTACGGTAAATTTTCTCCTAACGGGAAAAAAGTAATGGTTGAATATTCTTCGCCAAATACAAATAAGCCTTTACATCTTGGACACGTACGGAATAATTTACTGGGATATTCCGTTTCAGAAATTCTTGCGGAAAGCGGAAGCGAAGTTTTTAAAGTTAATTTAGTTAACGATCGTGGAATTCATATCTGCAAATCAATGCTTGCCTGGCAAAAGTTTGGTAACGGTGAAACTCCGGAAAGCAGCAAACTAAAAGGAGATCATTTGGTTGGAAAATATTATGTGGTTTTTGACAAAGAATATAAAAAGGAAATTGAAGAATTAATTGCAACGGGTCAAACAGCTGAAGAAGCAAAGAAAAATGCGCCGCTTATAAAGCAAGCGCAAGAAATGCTTCAAAAGTGGGAGGCAGGCGACGAAGAAGTTCTGGACCTTTGGAAAAAGATGAATCGCTGGGTTTACAGCGGTTTTGCCGAAACTTATAAAAAGTTGGGTGTTGATTTTGAGAAATTTTATTACGAATCTGACACATACATTCTCGGTAAAGACATTATTGAAGAAGGTTTAGAGAAGAATGTTTTCTTTAAAAAACCCGACGGATCTGTTTGGATAGACCTAACCGCCGAAGGTCTCGATGAAAAATTAGTTTTACGCTCTGACGGAACGTCTGTATATATGACTCAGGATTTGGGTACTGCGCAACTAAAATACAACGATTTTAAAATGGATGAATCCATTTACGTTGTTGGAAATGAGCAGGACTATCACTTTAAAGTGTTATTTCATATCCTTCAGAAACTAGGGAAAACCTGGGCCAAAGGATTATATCATCTTTCGTATGGAATGGTTGACCTACCTTCCGGGAAGATGAAATCACGTGAAGGTACTGTTGTAGATGCAGATGATTTGATGGACGAAATGGTGAAAACCGCCAAAGAACGTACTGAAGAATTAGGCAAAATTCAGGGTTTTACCGAACTGGAAAAAGAAGAGTTATACCAAATGATTGGTATGGGTGCTTTAAAATATTTCCTTTTAAAGGTTGAACCCAAAAAACGTTTGTTATTTGATCCCAATGAATCGATAGATTTTCAGGGAAACACCGGACCTTTTATCCAGTACACTCACGCCAGAATAAAATCTGTTTTAACAAAAGCAGAATTTAAAACTTCTGAATTAAGGTCCTACAATCAAGAATTAAAAGAAGTAGAGCGAGATTTATTAGTGACGTTAAATAAGTATCCTGAAGTTATTAAAATCGCAGCCAGAGATCATAGTCCGGCGCTGATAGCGAATTTTACTTACGAGTTGGCGAAACTTTACAACAAGTTTTATCACGAAGAAACAATTCTTAAAGCAGAAGATGAAGAAGTAAAAATGTTCAGACTGGAACTTTCTTCAGCAACAGCCTCAGTAATTAAAAAGTCTATGCGATTATTAGGAATTTCTGTTCCCGATAAGATGTAATAAAAAGAGTAAAACACTAAACGTGTTTTACTCTAAATTTTTCTGAAACTGTAGCTTCTTTTACGCCTGCACTGTAATCATAAAAACCGTTTCCAGTTTTAATTCCTTTGTGACCTGCAGTCACCATATTCACTAAAAGCGGACAAGGTGCATATTTTGGATTTCCGAAACCATCGTGCAAAACGTTTAATATAGCAAGGCAAACATCCAGGCCAATAAAATCTGCCAATTGGAGCGGACCCATGGGATGCGCCATCCCTAATTTCATTACAGTATCTATTTCTTCAACGCCGGCCACACCTTCAAATAAAGTATAAATTGCTTCATTGATCATTGGCATTAAAATACGGTTCGCCACAAAACCCGGGTAGTCATTTACTTCAACAGGAGATTTACCAAGCTTACGCGATAAATCCATGATTTGACTGGTAACCTCATCCGTAGTTGCGTATCCGCGAATTACTTCAACCAATTTCATCACCGGAACCGG
>JBDTLL010000199.1:0-4719 GCA_039934815.1 Daejeonella sp.
GAATAACTTTTAACACGTCCCAACCAGTTTTCATAATCTTCAATAGTTTTAAAAGGCTGGTTTCCTTCACCAGAACCTAATTGTCCCATGGTGATGGGCAATCCCCAAAACTGTTGAGTCGGAATCATCCAGGTATTTAGAGTTAAACCTTTCAGCTTACTTTCCATTTCATACTTAAAAATATCATAGCTGATCTTATCATTTTCATCAAGCTTTTCGCGATCAAACGCTGTAATCTCGTTCAGATATTTTTGATAAAAGTTTTTAAGGCTGTCGCGAAAGCTTTGTGTAGCATCATTATTAAGAATGTTGTTATATCTGTTGTCGCCCTGCGAAGTTGCGTCTAAAGGAAATAGTTTGGCATTTTCTTCCCAATAGGTGTCAAAAACCTGGGAAATATTTTTAGTAGAATCTGTTACTGATGACGCGACGGGTGCATTTTGAGTACAGGCATTGAATAATAATGCAGAAAATAACAAAGTAAAAATCAGCAGAATATTTTTTTTCATGGTTTAGGGATTAATTATAGGCTAATTTATCAATTTGAATTTAACAACATGAACTACTTAATTTAAAATGTTTAACCGATATCAAACTAAAAGTTTGAAGTCATGTTATCAGAAACAAAAACTATTAACATGGAAAATATAAACGAAAAGTTGGTGAATGAATTAAATCATTTACTAACTATATGCAACGACGGCCAATACGGATATGAAACTGCGGCAAAAGACGCGGATTCTGCGGCTTTAAAGGCTATGTTTATGGGATATAGCAGCGAACGGGCAGATTATGCAGGTAAATTGCGCCAGCAAATAAGCCTTGCCGGTGGAAATCCGGATGAAGGCGGTGGCCCGTTAGGAGCCGTTCATCGTGCATGGATAGATGTTAAATCTGCTTTATCATCAAAAGATAACAAAGCTGTTTTAGGCGCTTGTGTTACCGGCGAAAAAGCCGCGGTAAATGCCTACAATGATGTATTAGAACATAACGATCTTCCTGCAGAATTGCGTTCCATTTTAAATGAACAACGCAGAAATGTTGAAGAAGCACTGAATAAAGTTCAGGGATTGCATGATACAATTGAATCATAGAACTCTCTGAAAACAAAAAACTCCCTTAAAATCTTTAAGGGAGTTTTTTTATGCAATTTAGTTGCGCTTAAACCAATAATCTAACCGGCTCTTCAAGCAATGCTTTTAACGTTTGCAGGAAAGCTGCTCCTGTTGCGCCATCCACAACGCGGTGATCACAACTTAAAGTTACTTTCATAACATTGCCGGGAACTACTGCGCCGTTTTTAACAACCGGAATTGACTGAATTCCTCCAACCGCAAGAATACAAGCATCAGGCGGATTGATAATAGCGGTAAATTCGTCAATACCAAACATTCCTAAATTAGAAATGGTAAATGTTGAACCTTCCCAATCTGAAGGTTGTAATTTCTTACTTTTAGCTCTTTGAGCGAAATCTTTAACCTCCGCAGAGATGTGAGATAATGATTTACCATCCGCAAAGCGAACAACCGGAACTAATAATCCATCTTCTACAGCTACGGCAACGCCAATATTTACATGCTCGTTATAACGAATTTTATCGCCTAACCATGATGAATTTACATTTGGATGCTGCTTCAAAGCAATCGCGACAGCTTTTAAAACCAAGTCATTAAACGAGATTTTAGTCTGAGAAAATTCATTGATTTTTTTACGGGCGTCCATGGCACTGTCCATATCAATAGACATGGTCAGGTAGAAATGCGGAGAAGTGAATAAACTTTCTGCCAAACGTTTTGCAATTACTTTACGCATTTGCGAAACCGGCTTTTCTGTAAATTTCTCTTCACCAATAAATTGTGGTAATGCAGCAGGTTTGTTTTCGACAGGCTTTGCTGCTTCAGCGGCAGCCGCTTGTTCAACTTCTTTGGTGGAAGGTGTAAAGCCTTCAATATCTTTTTTAACTATTCGGCCACCTTCTGCACTTCCTTTTACATCATTTAAATTGATGCCTCTTTCTTTGGCAATTTTACGGGCCAAAGGAGATGCTTTTACGCGGGAATCTATATCACTAAAAGAAGGCTGATCCTCTTGTTCTTTAACCGGAGGAACATCTAAAACTTCTGTTTCTATTGCTTTTGCAGCTGTCTGACCTTCTAATTTCTCAGATTTTGGCTTCTCAGATCTTTGCTTTAATAAAGGAGTTACATCTGTTCCTTCTTTACCAACAATGGCAATAATGTCGTTCACTTTGGCGGCTTCGCCTTTTTGCACGCCAATATAAAGTAAGGTTCCATCAGCGTAACCAATTACTTCCATGGTTGCCTTATCGGTTTCCACATCCGCTAAAGCGTCATCACTTTTTACGGTATCACCCACTTTTTTATGCCATTCGGCGATAACGCCTTCTGTCATGGTATCGCTAAGCAAAGGCATACGAATAACCGTGGCGCCAATACTTTCCGGATCAATTTCTTCTTCTTCCCCGGCAGATGAATCCTCTGTTTCAGTTTCTTTCGCTTCCGCGGAATCTGCTTCTGGTGCTTTTTTAACTTCTTCTTTTTTATCGTCAGATTTTGCTTCACCATTTCCGGCAGAAGCTAAAGCTGCTTTATAATCTTCACCTTCCTCACCCAAAACGGCAATTACAGAATCTACCGGAACTGCAGAACCTTCTTCTGCACCTATGTATAATATTGTACCTTCCTGGAAAGATTCAAAATCCATAGTAGCTTTATCTGTTTCTACCTCGGCAACTAAATCTCCCGAGCTAACTTTATCACCTACTTTTTTATGCCATTTAGCGATAACACCTTCAGTCATGGTATCACTCATTTTGGGCATGCGAACTACTTCAGCCATCTTTTAAAAATTAGTGTTTTAAGGTTAAAGGATTTAGTCCCGGATATAAGGATAATCGTTTTCAACATATACATCATTATACAATTCTTCCGGTTCCGGATATGGAGATTCTTCTGAAAACTTTACAGACTCGTCTACAATATTTTTCACTTTAAGAGCAATTTCTTCAAACCAGGCATCATTAGCCAGCTTCTTCTTTTCAATTACTTTCTTAATCTCCTCGATCGGGTCTTTTGCTTTGTATCCTTCTACTTCTTCTTTAGTACGATACTTTGCCGGATCGGACATTGAGTGTCCTTTGTAACGGTAAGTACGTATCTCCAGAAAAGTTGGTCCTTCGCCATTACGTGCACGAGAAACAGCTTCGTCCATTGCGTTGTGAACAGCTACCGGATCCATTCCGTCTACCGGAGCGCAAGGCATATCAAATCCTAAACCTATTTTATAAATATCAACCATATTGGTGGTACGGGCAACAGATGTTCCCATAGCATAACCGTTATTTTCGCAAATGAAAATAACCGGCAGTTTCCACAACATAGCCATGTTAAATGTTTCGTTTAATGCTCCCTGACGAACAGCGCCATCGCCCATATAACAAACACAAACATTATCTGTTCCGTTATATTTTTCCGCGAAAGCGATACCTGCACCCAATGGAATCTGACCGCCCACAATACCGTGACCGCCAAAAAAGCGATGTTCTTTGCTAAACATGTGCATAGAACCGCCTTTACCTTTAGAGCATCCGGTTGCTTTTCCGTACAACTCGGCCATAACCTCATTTGCTCCCATTCCCTTTGCCAAAGCATGGGCGTGATCGCGATAAGCGGTTATCATAGAATCTTCTGGTCTTAATACAGACATGGCTCCTGCCATTACTGCTTCCTGACCGATATATAAGTGGCAAAAGCCTCTGATTTTTTGTTGTCCGTATAGTTGGCCTGCTTTTTCTTCAAATTTGCGCATTAAAAGCATAGACTCATACCATTGCAAATAGGTATCTTTTGTTATTTCTACTGAACTCATTCGTGCTGTTGTCTAATAAGGACGACAAATCTAACTATATCTTGCTAAAAAAAGAATTAGCTAAGTGTTTTGTTAACACTTAGATGAACCATTTAGCGAAAAAGTTAAAGGTTAAAAGGTTGGCTGTTGCGAAAAATAATTCTACTTTTGTAACATTCTGAAATAATTTCAGGTATAAGTCGTTAATAGTCTTGTTGTTTTACACTATTAAACCAATACAGAATGGGGAAAAAAATAATCGTAGCTCTGCTGCTTATCATTTCTTGTGTGTCAGTTGAGGCACAAACATCTACCAAAAGTACAAATACAAAAATTGAAGATCCGGATAATTTAGCTACAGAATATTTCTCTCAAATAATGGGTGTAGCCCTTTCTGCTACCTCAAATTTAAAGCTTTATCAATTTGTTTATGACTGGATTGGAACTCCTTACCGTTTAGGTGGTGGTTCTAAAAAAGGTATTGATTGTTCCGGATTTGCTTACCAATTATATAACAAAGTTTTCAATACAGTTATTGGTAGCAACTCACGTAATATTTTCAGCATGGTTAACCCGGTGAGCAAAGATGACCTTAAAGAAGGTGATTTGGTGTTCTTTAAAATCGGCAGCCGTTCTATTACGCATATGGGTGTTTATATGGGCAATAATAAATTCGCTCATGCATCCAGCAGTAAAGGCGTTATGATCAGTGATCTGGACGAAGCTTACTGGAGAAGATATTATTACAAAGGCGGACGTTTATTAGCTTCTCTGCGTGAGAGCATGAATTAACAAGCCACATTTCGAAAGATATTAAAGGAAGCCAAATGGTTTCCTTTTTTTGTTTCCTAA
>JBDTLL010000200.1:0-4708 GCA_039934815.1 Daejeonella sp.
ATAAAATTGGGAATTACGCGTATATCATTTAATATATCAAAGTGCTTGTAGGTATCTTCTTTTAGATTCTGAGAAACTGCGGTTACCCCATCCGATTGATTTATGGAAAACGTTACAACCGGCTTGTAAGTTGGATCTTTACCAACAAGCGTGATATCTGTACCGTGCAAGGTGGTTACAACGGGAATATGAATATTAAAGGTTGCTAAAATCTGCTTGGCCATGTACGCAGCCGAAGCATGCGGAATTGCATAGTGAACATGCAAAATATCAAGCTTTTCAAATCTAACAACATCTACTAATTTGCTTGCCAGCGCCAGCTCATAAGGTGCATAATCAAAAAGCGGATATTGCGAAACAGAAACTTCGTGATAAAATAAATTTTCGGAAAAAAAATCAAGTCTTGCCGGCTGACTATAGGTTATAAAGTGAACCTGATGTCCATTATCAGCCAAAGCTTTCCCTAATTCTGTTGCAACAACACCACTACCACCAAATGTTGGATAACAAACAATACCTATTTTCATTCTTATTTTATTTTATTCGCAGACCAAATAAAGTCATGGAAAAGTTCTATCCCATATACAATTAAGTACAGCTATTGATTTTGACCTGAGCTTATTTTTGGGTAGAAATAATTTAGACTGGCTCACATAACCATCTTATTAAAATCTAACGATTAGTCAAAATAAAGGTATTGACAAGAATTAAATGTTTGGGAAATGTAACAATACATCTCCCAACATGGAGAAAGCAAAATTTAATTACTGATATTGTTTTCCATACCGTCAGACTTTGATTGTAAATCTTCAACTTCGGGAGCCAAACGTTTAATCTTCCGTTGCAAATCGGCAATTTGATTGGTTGATTTATCCAGATCGTCATTTAAATTATGAGCTTTCTTGGCATCTCTGGCCGCTTGCTTGGATGCTTTATCTGCTCTACGCGATAAAGATTGATCGCCGGGATTTCTGCTCAGGCGGTTTGAAAGATCTTTGGCATCATCAGCAGAAGCAGAAGCTTGTTTGTTAATATCTTCTACATCAGAAATTAACCGCGTATTTCTAACAATCTCTTTTTCAAGTTCAAGCTTCAATCCATTCAGCTCGGTAGATTTTTTCAACAGATCCTTTCGAACTTCCAGTTTGTCGATAGTTGGGTTGCTAATTTTCTTTGCACATGAAGAAATAACAATGGCCATTAATAGCAATGTGCTGTATTTTAATATAGTTTTCATAGATAAGTTTTTCTTTAAAATACCAAAAATAATGGATAAATACACTATTTACCTGTCAAAGAACTGTTTAAAATAGATTGATAAACAACATCTTGTATACGGCTGCGGATATTTAATTTAGATAGCTGATCACTAACTTCGGGGTTTACCCGGTTAGAAAGAAATATGTAAACCAAATTGAATCTGGGATCTACCCAAACGCAAGTTCCGGTATATCCTGTATGACCAAATGTTTCCGGCGACGCCAGCTTAGAAGGATATTCTTTTTTCACATCCGGATCCCAGCGGTCAAAACCTAAACCCCGGCGACTTACATCTGACTGTTTTGCGGTGAACATTTCTACCGTTTCTTTTTTGAAATACCGTTTGCCGCCATAAGTTCCTTTGTCCAGAAGCATTTGATACAAAATGGCCAGATCATTTGCAGAAGCAAATAAACCCGCATGACCGGCCACTCCGCCTGCCATTGCCGCACCCTGGTCATGCACATATCCTTCCAACAAAGTCTTACGGAAAAGCAAATCATTTTCGGTGGGAACTATTTCCGCTTTAGAGAATCTATACCGGGGATTAAAACCAGCTCTCTGCATCCCTAAAGGTTTGTAAAATTCTGTTTGCACAAAATTTTCCATGTGCTTACCAGACAAACGTTCTACTATGTCTTTCATGAAATACATGCTTAAATCACTGTAAACATATTTTCCGCGGGTTAATACCGCCGAGTTTAACATTTGCGGCCACATTACCTGGTCAAAATAATCTTTACGGAGAAAATAGTTGTCTGCTACTTTTACCGGGAAAGCGGCGGACGAATCGCGGCTGTAATCTCCATCTTTTATACTTCTATAAAACGGAATAAAAGGCACAAAACCCGCCTGATGTAACATTACTTCACGAACGGTTATTTCGTTTTTATTCGTTTTTCTGGCTTTAGGAATATAGGCACCAATATTTGTATCAAGCTTTAGTTTGCCCTGATCATATAATTCCATTACGGCAAGTGTGGTTGCAGAAATTTTAGTAACCGATGCGAGATCAAAAATGTCGGTAATTTTTGTGGGCACTTTTGCATCATACGTATGATTCCCATAAGCCTGGTTAAATATAACCTTGCCATCTTTAAGAACCATAACCACGGCTCCCGGCGTCGCCCTTCCTTGAATTGCTTCGGCAACAATTGCATTAATAGGTTTCAGATCTCTGGAATTAATGCCTACTTCTTCGGGAACAGTATATTTCAAACGAATTTCAGGAGTTTCAAAACCATATCCGGATTTGTATCGGACAGAAATATTATTTTTCAATTTCGCTGTGGCGGATACTCCTCCAAAAATAAGCTGAGCTGCAAAATTTGAGGTTGCATGGTTACTTTTCTCATTCCAGATTACCGGCGAATAAATATCTTCAAGCTGTTTCAGGTTACGTACGTCGCCTTCAAAAAACACTATTATTTGTTTGTTCTTCTGATTGTCCAATAAAAAATGTTTGGTTTGCGCATCCTTAAAAGAGGCATCGTCTAAACGAATGATAACGGTGGTAAAAAATTTCAAATCGTCTATCAAATCATCCAGGTTGAGAGAATCTGTATGATAACTTACGCCGGAGAATTTTTCAACCAATGCATATTTATTTAACATACTATCAAACACACCAGATGATTCAGCACCCAGATTTACGCTGGCAATTTTCAAGAGATCGAGATTTCTCAGCGGAACTATTTGTTTCTCATTATTAAATAAAACGGTTGTTTTTTCGGCGAGCTTCTCCTGCTCCAGTTTATGTTCATTTATACGGTGATCATTTGATGTGGCACAAGCCGACAAAACCAATAAATGAATAAACAAAAACGCCATAAAAGGCAATAATAACTTTACTTTATTTACTGAATACATTCTCACCATTTACAAACGTTTTTAAAACTTTAGTATTTATTATTTTACTTCCCTCAACTTGCATAATATCCTGGTCCAGAATAATAAAATCTGCAAATTTGCCCGGCTCCAGGCTTCCTTTTTCACTCTCTTCAAAACTTCCTTTTGCCGCCCAGATAGTCATTCCTTTCAAGGCTTCAGTTCTGCTCAACGCATTTTCAATTTGAAATCCGCCTTGCGGGAAACCTTTAGAATCTTTACGGATAACCGCAGCATAAAAGGTTAAAAGCGGATCAATATCTTCAACCGGGAAATCAGTTCCCAATACAAGCCAACCGTTCTCATCAAGTAATTGTTTGTAAGCGTACGCAGATTTTAAGCGCTTCGCTCCCAACCTGTCGCCGGCCCAATACATATCAGAAGTGGCGTGAGTCGATTGTACAGAGGGTATGACGCTATATTGCCCGAAGAGTTTAAAATCCTGTGAATCAATTACCTGGGCATGCTCAATCCGCCATCTTAAATCGTTTTTACCTTTCAAAACACTTCCATAAATCTTTAAAATTTCCCGGTTTGCCGAGTCGCCGATAGCATGTGTGTTCATTTGAAAACCATGCTCCGCAATTTTCTTTGCTACTTCTTTAAAGTGATTAGAAGAACTTAACAGAAAACCGGTTTGGTTTGGCTTATCCGCATAAGGCTCCAATAAACAAGCGCCGCGAGATCCCAAAGCTCCATCGGCATACACCTTAAACGAGCGAACATTTAAACGATCTGTTTTTATTGCTCCGCGATTAAACAGGAAATTGTAATTCTCCGGATCATCCGAAAGCATCACATACATGCGCATTTTCAATGCGTTCTGCTGTTGCAGACTATCAATTATATTCACGATTGGATAATCCAATCCGCAATCTACAACCGATGTTAATCCTTTGGCAAAACAATTCTTTTGTGCGTCGAGCAATGATGTTTTAGATTTTGCAACACTCGAAGCCGGGATCCGGGAATAGATTAAACTTTGAGCATTGTCCACTAAAATTCCCGTTAGTTTACCATTAATGGTTTCAATATTTCCTCCTGTAATTTTTTGGCCCGGAGTTATTTTACCCAAATTTAATGCAGCCTGATTTACAATAACTGCATGACCGTCCACACGGGTTAAAACTATTGGCCTGTCGGGATAAAGAATATTTAACTGTTCATTATTGGGGAAAGATTTATCACTCCAATCATTCTGATCCCAGCCACGACCAATGATCCAGCCCTGCGGATTTTTCTGTGAGAACAGTTTTATTTTTTCCAGGATTTCATTCCAGCTTTGCGTGCCGGTTAAATCTAAATTCTGCAAACCTTCTCCATATCTGTAAAAATGAGAGTGGCCGTCAATAAAACCCGGATAAATGAATTTTCCTTCCGCATTTAGTTCTGAGGAAGATTTATAAAGCCTTTTCAGGTCTGCGCTACTTCCCATTTTAACAATTTTCCCGTCTTTAACCGCAAATGCTTCCGCAATAGAAAATTTCGGATCAACAGTATAAACTTTTGCATTGTAAACCAGCAGATCTGCTGGTTTTTTCATCGCACATGACGAGAGAAA
>JBDTLL010000201.1:0-4701 GCA_039934815.1 Daejeonella sp.
GCAGCCTGGAATATTTAATAAGTGATTTAAAACCTGAAGACCCCAAATTTCAGGCTTATAGCCAGTTTGTAAAAATTAAATAGACAGCACTTTCCAACAAATTATAGTTATAAAAAATGCCCCCAATAAGTGTTTAACTTTTCGGGGGCATCTAAACGTGTAATTTTTACGCAGGAGTTAACTAGAATGCCGGGTCTGCGGGCGTATTTGTATTATTATCCCGTTCGTTAAACGGATAAGGGAAAAAACTTCTTTTTCTATCGGCCGCAGGTCGGTTAAATCTTCTCATATCTTCAAGTCTTAAGCCCGACATGAAAAGCTCTATTGACCGTTGTTTGTAGATTTGGTCGAGTAACTCTTGCTGGGTAAAAGGTCCAACCAATGGAGGTAAATCTGCACCAACTCCAAATGGATCCTGAGCGGGTGACTTAGTTACTACCTTATTTAATTCAATCAACGCGTTTACTAAATCGGGTTGACGAGCGTAAGCCTCTGCTTTAATTAGGATCATTTCTCCCGGAAGGTAAACCGGAATTGGTGTGGATCCTTCGGCACCAAAACCATTTATCCTGATTAAAGGTAAAATTGTAGTATTCTCTGTAGTGTAAAATGGAATTCTTTTATCATTTGGATCAGGCTTTAGTGGATCTGTCAGGCCTAAATCAGCGTTTAACGGTTGAAAAACGTTGTTTGTAGAAGTAGCAATTTCAAAAATTGGGTTTAATACTACCGCATCAAAATTAAACACAGATTTTACACTTAAATCTACTGCATTAGCAGAACTCAACGCTAAAGTATAATCGCCTGCAAATAAAGCGTAGCGAGCTTTTAAAGCGTTCAAAGTATTGGGAATATTTATTCCGGCTGGAATTGAAGAAAGAAATGCCGGACTCATTGCATTTGCTGCTATGGCAGTTTGCGCCGCACTTAATACTGCAACGGCTTTAGTATATCCTTCAATTCTAGGAATAAAAGTGGCATTTGTACCAACTTCGTTGGGAATATTCTCCCAGTGATTGGCAAGAGTACCTAAAGCCAGAGCTTTAAAAATAGAAGCATACGCTATTAATCCACTTGCATAACTTTTGTCATTCAAGTTTGCTGCGTTAGCAATTACCTGATCGGCATCATAAATAATTTTAAGATTCTGCGTCCAAAGCTGATTTAAAACTGAGTTTGTACCATCAATATTAGCTCCTCCACTACTTAATTGCAATTCCGGGATATTGCCCGGATTTAGCAACACTAACTCATTTGATACAAACCCGCTTGCGGTAATCGAGTTGTAAACAACGCCGGTTCTTCCGGCAGTGTAAACTCTTTGCAGGCCAACAGCCACACCGGTTAATCCTTTTGCCGAAGTTAAAACAACATTATCCGTTGCCCTTGTCGGATCCAGATATTCTTTATTACACGCAGTACTTAAAAATAAAAAAGCTGCCAGTGTATATTTTGATAATGATTTTATCTGATTTTTCATTTGAAATATTTTTAGAATTCAATATTCTATTAATAGTATGACCAGTCGTTATTATAGTTTAACCTGTAAGCCCAAACTGAATGTTCTCGGAATTGGTACTGAACCAAAATCTATACCCCGCAAGATTGTACTTTGTCCGCCAGCATTTACTTCCGGATCATATCCTTTGTAATTATCCCAGGAAATCAAATTTCTTCCGCTTAAGTTTATGGTAAGATCTTTTAGGTATTTAACCTTACCAACGTTATATCTTAGGGAAACTTCTCTTAGTTTAACAAAGTTTCCATTGTCAATTCTCCATTCTTCAATAGCATAGACACCGGCTACATATCCACGTGGCACCTGCCCTAAATCTTCCGCCTCTGCAACTTTACCATTTCCAACTCCCTGACGGGTTCTCCAATCGGCATTAAAAACTTCACTTCCCTGCACAGCATCTAACTGGATATGAAAACCAAGTTTCTTATAATTAAAATCATTTATAAATGATAAGGTATAATCCGGATTTGGATCTCCAATTACTTTTCTTAACGGAGTTCCGGTGGGTAAACCAGCGGCATCTCTTTGTGGTGTAATTTGCGTACCATTCTGAATTCCTCTTTCTATTAAGGGAATTCCGGCCGCATTGGTAATAAAATTACCGGAAGCATCTCTGGCGAAGAAAGTTCCATAAAAAACTCCAATTGGTTTTCCATCAATTATAGCAACAGGCGCTCCCTGATTTGTGCTAAATAGTCTAACACCTCCAACACTCAAAGCTTTGTTTCTATTTCTATTAAATATGAACGATGAAGCCCAGCCAAAATTAGTGCTGCGAACAGGTTCGCCGTTTAAAACCAATTCTATTCCCTTGTTCTCTAAAGAACCAACGTTATCTAATAAACTTGAAAATCCGGTAGAAGGCGCAACCACTCTGGAAATAAGCAGGTCTTTTACTTTTTTATTATAATAATTAAACTGAACACCGAATCTGTTTTTGAAAAAAGAAAGGTCTGTACCCAATTCAAGTTCATTTTGTCTTTCTGGTTTAACATTTTCATTTGCTAAAGTTGAACTTGAGAACAATGAAGTCTTCCCTACAAAAGGTTGAGTAGAATAAGCATTAAAACGATCATAAGGACCAATTCCAGTTAAATTACCTGATTGCCCGTAAGCTACTCTTAGTTTAAATAAATCCCATGAATCACTTAAGTTCATCTTCTTCCAGAAATCTGTTGAAGAAAGAACATAACTTCCACTGGCTTTTAAATAAGTTTGCGATCGCTGGTTTTCACCAAACACTGAAGATTCATCAACTCTAATAGCACCAGTTACAAAAAAGTGATCCCTGTATTTAAAATTTTGCTGAAAATAAGCTCCGTTAATGGTGTATTCTGTTCTGTTATCAACACTTGGCAAAACTGTACTTGCTCCGTTAACCGTCTCAACAAAAGGAGCTAATCCTCTTCCATTTAATAAGCTATATCTGCCTTTTTCATATTGCAACGAATAACCTAACTGACTGGTAGATGAAAGATCATTTGTGATTTTTAAATCATAGTTTGCATTCAACTCATTATTAACTAACAGTGAAGTAAAGTTGGCAGCGCTTGAATAACCATTTAAAGCAGCATCTAAAGATGGGCCGCCTCCAAAAAATCCGGTACTTACGTTATATGCAAATGGAGGGATAAAAGTGGTTCCGTTTTGAGTGGAATTATCAACCCCAATTGTATAATCTACGGTTAAGTTTTTAACAGGGAATAATTTTAAAGACGCATTACTTATAATACGGTTGGTCTCTTCCCTTTGCTTTATATCTTCAATCACAGAAACTGGATTTACGCGGCCTCTTTCTCCAACTGACTGAATATTTCCCAGGGCATCCCGGGCATAAATATCATGGAAATTGCCAATGATAGTTACTGAGTTCATGGGTGAGAAGAATGAATTACCATCGGGCTTTTCATTGGAAGCGCTATTGATATAATTTAATCCCGCACTAATTGTTGCCCACTTAGATAGTTGCTGATCTAAATTGGCCCGGAAAGTAAATCTCTTAAAATCTGTGTTCTGCACAATCCCCTGATTTGCGAAATAGGAAGCTGAAGTATAATATTTGGTATTATCTTTTCCTCCTGCCACAGAAATATTATTATCCGTTCCGGTTGATGATCTGAAAATATAATCCTGATAATCATATCGGGTAACCGGAGATGTTGTAGTTAATGACGTGATAAGAATATCCTGCGTTATTACATCCGGCGAACCACCAAACTTTACAGGTGCTTGATTCACGTCGATTTTTTTTCTTAGTTCGCCAAGCGTTAATTTGGTAGAGAAGCTTACTTCCGGAGCACCTGTATTACTTCCTTTTTTGGTAAAAATTTGTATAACACCCGAATTAGCTCTGGATCCGTAAAGTGCTGCCGCGGCGGCACCGTTCAAAACCTCAATCCGTTCAATATCTGCCGGATTTATATCAACCAATCTATTCTGCCCAATATTTCCAACGAAATTACCTCCATCATAATTAGAAGATGTATTAGTAACCCTTGTGGTGGAGTTGCTTACAATAACCCCGTCTATAATATATAATGGTTCTGACGAGGAATTAACTGAACTTATTCCGCGTAAGCGAACAGAAATTCCTCCCGCCGGGTCACCATTATTTTGTGTTATTTGCGCCCCGGCAGTTTTTCCCTGTAGGGAGGATAACACGTTGCCCGAAGAAGCTTTTGTTAGACTTTCTCCGCTAACGGTACTTATATAATTTCCCAATTGCTTCCTGGTAGTTCCCTGCGATGTTCCTGTAACTATTACTTCATCAAGGCCGACCACATCCTGATTCAATGATACATCAAGAGAAACATTTGATTGAGATGTTAAATTAACAGATTTTGTTTGAGTTGAATAACCCAAATAGGCAATATCAACTAAATAACTGCCCGGTGCTAGAGTAGCATTTAAAGAATACCGGCCTTCTCCATTTGTAGAAGTTGCAAAGCTCGTATTTTGAACTTTTACAACCACGCCCGGTAATGTTTCATTTGTTCTGGCATCTTTTACCTGACCGCTGATCACATAATTTGTGTTTTGTGCGATTGCTTCAGATGATGATAAAAAAACAAATAGCGGAGACAGCAAAGCCAAATAAAGCTTCATCCATCTTAATGAGTACTTTTTCTTCATAAGCGTAATTTTACTTTAATATAAATTTAATAGTCTGTAACTAATTGGGC
>JBDTLL010000202.1:0-4691 GCA_039934815.1 Daejeonella sp.
ATAATTCCCGGCGGGCAAATTAAAAGTGAACATTCCATTTGGAACAAAATCAAAATTTTCCACTTCAGCCAAAGCCCATTTATCAAATTTATTATCCGGACTGAAATTGCTGAAATAATTAGGAGGATAATTCTGTAGCGAATACAGAGAAGAGTTTACCTGGTTTTGAATCTCGTTTCGGCGGAGCATAAATTTTTGCCAGAGCTCAAAAGTTCGATTTGAACTTAAAGACATATTCAATTTTAAGCCTATTAGTTTTTTCTCAAAAATGCATTCGAAACGGAATTCCATTTCCAAAAATTAAATTTATAATTCACATAGTAAAAATTATTCCGCGTGTATTACAATAGCGTTGGCAAAAATTAAAAGATTTGGCTATGATTAGAAGTTGAAATACAATGTTAAAGCTGGTATTATATTCTCGATGCGATCAAAACTAGTTAGATTTTACCGTTCACTCATTTATACCTACCGTTCACCCTTTAAATTTTAGAATGATATTTTTTGTGAACATATTGCCATGTATAATTTGAAATTTAATGAAAAAACTATTTTTTTTAATTCTGCTTACAGGTTTCTGTAGTAACTCCTTTTCTCAAACTTCATCAAAAGCAGATAATATTCGGAAAATCTTAGAGTCTACAGGAGTTGCTGACCAAGGTATCATTGCAATGCAAAATATGTTTCAATCTTATAAAACTTCTATGCCCGATGTACCAACAGAGTTTTGGGATAATGTTAGCAAAGAATTTACTGCGAATTCCCTAATTGAACTAATTGTTCCAATTTATGAGAAATATTATTCAGAAGAAGATATTAGGCAGTTGGCTGAATTTTATCAAAGTCCTTTGGGAAAAAAGATCATTTCAACATTACCGAATGTTACCGCAGATTCAATGAAAGCAGGTCAGGAGTGGGGGAAGAGTATCGCTGAAAAAATTATGCTAAAACTCCAAAACGAGAAATTTGAGGAAGATCTAAAACAGTAAGTTCCTTTTGATGTGGTTTTCTAAATAAAATCTTAATCAGTGTTATTTATTGATGGTAATGTTATAATCATGAAAAAGCTTTTTCTATTACTTCTGTTTACAGGATTTTTTGTTTCATCTTACTCGCAACCTTCATCAAAAGCAGATAATATCCGCGTGATTTTGGAATCAACAGGTGTGATTGATCAAAGTATGGCGGTAATGAAAAATTCTCTTAATTCTTATTTAAGTTCCGGCTCAAAGATGCAGCAAAGTGTGTGTGTTGATATCAGTAAGGAATTGAATGTCAATTCTCTTATCGAAATGATAATTCCGATTTACGATAAATATTATTCAGAAAAAGAAATAAGGAGACTGGCCGAATTCTATGTAAATCCTACTGCAAAAGAGAAGATGTATGTTTCGCCTAAGCTTACAGCTGAGTCAATTGTAGCAGGTCAGGAATGGGCTAAAACTGGTGCGAAAAAAATTATGCTAAAACTCCAAAACGAGAAATTTGAGGAAGATCTAAAACAGTAAGTTTAAGATTATTTTGCCAATTAATATTTTACAATCTTTTGAAAAGAATAATATTATATTAATTTTAATAACTCTTTCGATTGTCTTTAAGAGCGGTTTATAATCTTATTTAATTTGAATAATATGAAAAAGCTCGGCATTTTGCTTTTCTCACTTTCCTTGTTTTTACTGCTTAATTCCTGTAAGAAAAAAGATAACAATACGGCGGATGTGAGGTATGAATTTACTTCTGACATATCTGCAGCCTACAAAATCGAATATGTATCCTCTAAAGATGCATTCTCAAGCGTTACAATAAATTCAGATAACTGGAAATCTCAAACCTTCAAAATTTTAAAAGAAGAAGATACATTTGCTCCCAATATTGTTAGAATAAATGTTTATCCGCCGCAAGCCTGGGTAAACTCAAATACACAGGCTAATATTAACCTAAAAATTTATGTTGATGGCGAGCTTATGCAAGATTCTGATCACGTACTGAGCGGAGCAGATTTTGAAATTGGTGTTTTCGATATTGTCAGCTTTTAAATATGCTGATTAAGATTTTTTACTCGTTGCTAAAACAATAATTCCGCCCACGATTAATATTCCGCCAAGATATGGAGGCCAGTTAACCGATTTTTGTCGATCTGCAGAAACCTGAATCGGACCTGCGTCGATAATTTTCTCTTTTTTGTTGTAGGTAAATCCCGTCCATATCAACATGGCTGCACCTAATACAATTAAAATTATTCCTAACGTTCTGTTCATAATTTGCTTTATTAGTGATTACAATTTAGGGATTAATTTTGATCTTTAAATCTAAAGAAATTGCCTCTTTAACTCTTTTGGGGCAGAGTAGTATTTATCGACAGTCGTTTCAATTTATCGGCATCCCATTCTCTAATTTCGCCGAAAGGCATAGTCAGTAAATAGCCTGCAGTTAATTCATTTGCATTGGCATAGGCCGGAACACCAATAACCACGTCATCCTGATTAATATTTAATTTTAAAGTCTGATGAAGGCGGTCCCAGAAAGAAAATATAACTGAATAGTTGCTGTCCGTTTCTTCTTTAATTTCTGAATGATGTATTCCGTGCATCCTCGGAGTTACAATAACTTTATTCAGGTTTTTTTCCAGTTTAAATGGAAGTTTCCAGTTTGTATGATGAAATTGTGTAGCACCTTCAAAAAGCACTTCGTACACCAACACTTGTCTTGCGCTGGCTCCGCTCAGAAATATAAACAAACCGCGGTAAAAAATGGAGCCAATCAATTCCCCAAAATGGAAGCGGATAGCGGTGCTTAAATCCAGATCGCGATCTGAATGATGAACCACATGAAATCTCCAGAGCAATGGAATTTTATGATTTAAAACATGCCATAGATAATTTGTGTAATCCATGATCAAAAAAGCGAGTATCCACTTTAACGGCGGAGCAGAATTTAACCTGTAATTAAGTCCCCACTTAAGCTTCTTGTTTTTCATTGCGAGCCAAACCATCGCCGGAAGAAAAGCAAAACGTAATAGTCCAAATGAAGGAATAGCCACTATAGAATTTATTATTACGCGTTTTTCTTTTTGTTCTTTCCGCTTCCGCAACTGCCGGCGACTTTCTGCTATAAACAAAAATAAAAATGTTGCGGCCAGTAAAGGACCACCTTTAGAATCGAATACTTTTCTAATAATGCTCATTGTGCTTTTACAATGATATTTTTGGAAAAATGTTTCTCCGGAAAATGGGAGAACACTCAAATCTTATTTTTCAGAATTAGTTTTCGATATGTTTTTAAAAGTTTTTGTTGTGAAAAACCCATATAAAACATTGTCCAGATGAGGTAAAATACAAATTGCGTTTTGTAAATACCATTGTCGCGATACTTGCGAGCCGAGGTAATTATTTCTGAATCCAGGATTTTGAAAGCTGTCTGCTTTTTAATCCGATGTATAATTTCCTGATCTTCCATGATCATTAAATTTTCATCGAATCCGCCTGTTCGGTTAAATATTTCTCTGCTCACAAAAAGTCCCTGATCGCCAAAACGAATAGCATTAAGGTTGAATCTGGTAAACCAGCTATTTGCTTTTAAAAACCAGTGATTTTGATCGAACTTTAGTTTAAAACATCCGCTTTTGTAGCTTTCACGCACAGAGTTTTCAATTAACTCAAGGAAGTTTTTGGGTGGAACCGAATCAGCGTGCATAAAAAAAAGAATTTCGGCATTGCTTGCTTTTGCTCCTCTATTCATTTGATAAGCACGTCCTTTTTTATCGCAAATAACGACTTTTACGTTTTCAGATTCGGCAAGAGCCACAGTTTCATCGCAGCTTTTTCCGTCAACAACTAGTATTTGATAATCAACATTTCCGGCATTTTTTCGAATTTGCTGTATGGTGTCCACAATTTGATCGGCTTCATTGTAAGTTGGAATTATTATGCTGATCATTTTATAAATTGAGTTAATTCCAAATCAGGAGCTTAATATCTTCAATGATATTAAAAAAATTTGAGCGAATAAGAAAGTTGAGCAAGGCAGCCTTCCTTTTTTTATATTTATTTGTAACCTCCTAATTAAAGAAGTTGTCTTATGCTAAAATATTTAATAAATTAAAGGATGAAAAAAAAATACACTGGGTTTTCCATTTTATTAGTATCTCTATTAATACTTTCTTCATGTAATAGAATGAAATGTATTGAAGGCAATGGCAACCAGATTTCTCAAAACAGAGATGTAAACCAATTTACTTTTATCGAAGCCAGTGGATCTGTGGACCTGGTATTAACTCAATCTCCGCAGCATTCTTTACGCATTGTGGCTGATGAAAATATTCAGGATAGAATTCAGGCTTCTGTTGATGGAGATAAACTGGAAATTGACTTAAAAGGGAATTTATGTAATTCGGGGCCTATTACTGCATATATAAGTTCACCAGATTTTACAGGAGTCAATCTATCCGGAGCTTGTTCAGTAAAAAATGAAGGGACTTTAAACGTGAAAGATTTTAAAATAGATTTAAGCGGTTCAAGCAAAATAGATTTAAACCTTAACGCTGCAAATGTTCTGACAAAATCCAGCGGATCTTCAGAAATACATTTAAAAGGACAAGCCGGGAATCATGACGTGGATATGAGCGGCGCTTCGACGGTAGATGCTTTTGATTTTGTAGTGGGCAATTATAAAATAGCAACCTCGGGCGCCAG
>JBDTLL010000203.1:0-4650 GCA_039934815.1 Daejeonella sp.
GGCATGTCTGCACCCTGCGTTAATACGTTGGAAGCAACCATCGCCACATAAATAATTCCCATTACTTTCTGCGCATCATTACCACCGTGGGTAAAGCTCAATGCCGCAGATGATACCAATTGCAATCTCTTAAACCATTTTTCTGCTACCGCAGGTCTGGAGTTTTTAGAGATATTAATAATTAATAAGGTAATAACAATGGAAATGATCATCCCGATTACGGGAGCCAAAACTATAAAAGCAATAGTTTTTATAATTGGCGCAAAATTTAATGCCTGCTCGATTGTGCCGCCTAAAAACAAAGCGTTTGCAACACCTGCTCCCGCGAAACCACCAATTAAGGTGTGCGATGAACTTGATGGTATTCCAAAAAACCAGGTAAATAAATTCCAGGAAATGGCCGCTATTAATCCCGCAAGGATAACTTCTAAAGTGATAAAGTTTTCTGTTACTGTTTTAGCAATGGTGTTGGCCACACGATGATCTGTAAAGTAAAAATAGGCGGCGAAGTTGAACAAAGCGGCCCATAAAACAGCTTGAAACGGTGAAAGAACTTTTGTAGAAACAATAGTTGCAATCGAGTTTGCTGCATCGTGAAAACCATTAATGTAATCGAATATAATTGCTAAAATTATAACGATTACGAGGAGTGTTGTAACCATGTTTGGTTAAATTAATTAAGCGTGTTTAACCAAAATTGATTCTAATACATTTGCCGCATCTTCGCACATATCTGTTGCAGTTTCCAAGGCAGAAAGTACTTCCTTATATTTTATCAGGTTTACGGCATCTTTTTCATTGGCAAACAGCTGACCAACGGCTTTGTCAAACACAAAATCTGCCTGATTTTCGATACTGTTAATGCGAACACATGAATCTGCAATAGTGCGCATGTTTTTTAAGTTGCGCAGTTCGCGAAGTGCTTTATCTAATTCCTGAACGCCTTGCAAAATTAAATTGGCCAGTTCTTTAATCGGCTCAGTAATTTCAATTACATTATACAAATTCATTCTGCTTGCCGAGCCGTGAATATAATCTGCAATGTCATCTATAGCGCTTGCCAAACGGTGAATATCTTCACGATCGAAGGGAGTAATAAAATTTTTGCTTAGCTCCAGATGAATTTGGTGAGTAATTTCATCGCCAATATGCTCCAGTTGCTGTATTTCTTTAAAAAGTTCCTCGCGGCGTTCTAAGTCGCTGGTGTTTACCGCTTCGACTAATTTTTCTCCTAATTTGATCAGATTCGCTCCATCCTGCTCAAAAAGAGGAAAAAACTTTTTGTCCTTTGGGATGAAATATTGAAAAATATTATTCATTGACATATGTATGCTAATTTGGATGCAAAAGTAGCATCTCTATGTTAATTTAATGTTAAGAAATTGGTTTTAAGTTTTTATTTAACCTTATCCAGGGTAAACCCAAAAGTAGAACCAATTCCTTCTGTACTTCTAACGGTAATGGTTTGCTGATGTGCTTCAACTATGTGTTTTACTATGGCTAATCCTAATCCTGATCCTCCAATTTGCCGGGAGCGACTTTTATCTGTGCGGTAAAAACGTTCAAATAATCGGGGAAGATATCTTTCTTCAATGCCGGTGCCATCATCTGTAATTTCAATCAAAACCTGATCGTGAAGTTCAAACGTTTTAATGGCTGTTGTTCCGTTTACTTTCCCATATTTAAATGAATTATCTATCAGGTTTACCAAAACCTGGCGGATTTTTTCACGGTCGGCATTTACCCAAAGGGAATTGTGATATTTATCTTTAAAAATAAGTTTGATCTGATATTTTGCTGCTTTAACCTCAAGCGATTCTAAAACTTCGTGAATCAAGTTTGAAAGATCAAATTTGCTGTAATTAATAGGTATTTCACCACTTTCTAATTTAGAAATAGCATCTAAATCATTAATCAGGAAAGTAAGGCGATCTACGTTTTTTTCAACTTTACCTAAAAATTTAATAGACATTTCCGGATCTTCGTTTGCGCCATCCTGCAAAGCTTCCACATAACCTTGTATGGCAAATAAGGGCGTTTTAAATTCATGAGAGATGTTAGATAAAAACTCACGTCTGAATTTTTCCTGCTCCCTTAAAGTGTCAATCTCGGTCTTTTTATCACGTGCCCATTCCTTTACTTCCTGTTCTACATCATTTATCGGATCTGAACTTACGTACTCACCAAGTGCATCTTTTAAGTCTTTACCAAGCTTTAAACTGTGAATTAATTTATAAATCAGTTTTATTTTGCTGTAAACAAAACGTTCTATCAAATAGTAAAAAACGGCAAAACTGGTTATAAGTGATATGCCGAAAGTAATGGCCATATCAATGAAATTATGCTGAAAATAATAATTTACAATGGATAAAGTTAGAGCTACAGCAAGGGCATTAATAAAAACCAGAACACGTAATTTCATGCCGCAATTTACTATATAAACACTTTTCCGTGCGTTTTTTTAACCAATAATTTAGTTATTGAGGGAAAATTGTTTAATGCCGAAATTGAAATATTAGAAACCAAATTGCTGCCAAACAGCCTTTGTATAAACCGTCCCGTTTTTAAACGTAATGAAAACTGACTTTCCCAATTCTGGATATAATCACTTTCTAATGCTTCGCGATTTAAATCTTTGTCTTTTTTAGCAAATCTGGCAATACTTTCTGCAAGTATTTTCCCCGAATGTATGGCTATTGCCATTCCGTTTCCACAAAGCGGAGTGATCATTCCGGCAGAATCTCCACAAAAAAGGAGATGATTTTCTACCAGAGTTTTACGCTCGAAAGAGATCTCATTAATAACTTCAGGCTTATCAAACATGAATTCTGAGTTGTTAAAGAGGTATTTTAATTTTGGGTTTTTAAACAAAACCTGTTCTTCCATTTCCTGGATGGAACCGCATTTCTTCAGGTTGGCATTCTCAGATAAATAACATAAGCTATATTTTTCATCTTCGATTTTACACACGCCGCAATAACCACCTTCAAAATTATCCAGGCGAATTAAGTTAGATGGCAGTTCTGTTTTTATATGATATTTTACACCCAAATACGGACTTCTGTTATAAAAAAATGAGCGTGATAGTTTCTGATCTAAATTGGAACGTTTGCCATATGCGGCAATTGCCAGCGGAGCTTCCAGTGTTTGGTTATTGGCTAACTGAATTTCAAACTTGTTTTCGCAAAAGCGGATATCTATAACTTTCTCAAAAATAAAATTGACACCTAATTGTTCTGCGTTTTCATACAGCAAATTGTCAAACTGATAGCGGCTTAAGCCAAATCCGCCAAGAGGCAAAATGCTTTTTAATGATTTCCCGGAAACGGAAGTTACCTCCAGTTGATCAATCAACGAAGGATTTAACTGCCCAACTTTAATGCGGATGGATTTTAGAAATGGCAAAACTTCATTCGATACATATTCGCCGCAAACGCGGTGGAATGGATATTTTTTCTTCTCAATTACAGTAACCTCATACCCATTTCTTTTTAATAGAATGGCACAGGTTAAACCTGCCAAACCGCCGCCGATGATCACTACTTTTCGCATATCGACGGTTTTGATATCGAATTTAGATTTGTTTTTCGGGTGTCAATGCAAACCTGCCATCTAAATGCCCATTTCCAGTTGATGGTAAAATCTTTCAGGTTTGCCCGATGAAGCATTTTTATTATTTCTTCCTTTTTAAAACTTCGCAGAACGGACAGTTTTGAGTCGTGTTTTACCATTTCTGATTTGGAAAAAACAGATGTAATGGCGCCGATAGAATGATAGGCGAACCAGTGGCGGTGCAAATCATTTATTATTACGTAAGAACTGGCGCAATCTGCCATTTTCTGAACCAGTTTGATCCAATTTTCATCAGGAAAATGATGTGTGAACAAGCTGGAGATAACAACATCAAACTGATTATTTACTAATTTATCACTCATTACATCCGACAGAATGTAAGAGATCTCGGGATAATTTTTAGATTTCTCCCGTGCGTATTCTATAGCAGATTCGGTAGCGTCAACACCGATCAGATAGATTTTTAGATTTTTTTTGCGAGCCCATTTGGCAATTACCCGAAGTGAATCGCCGCCGCCACAGCCCCAATCGCTGATAGACATTCCATTTTTAAGCTCAATTTTTTTAAATGCGTCAAAAAATACATCGTAACCACCTAGCAGTGTATTGACCACTTCCAGTTCATCCATAATCGGATCGATTATTTCATGGCCGAGCGAAAAATCGTCCATCATTTCCTCTTCTGTGCTCCTCGCAGAAAAATCAGGCATGGGCGTTTCTTCTTAAAATCATAGATTCTACCGTTAAACCGGGCCCAAATGCAAAGCCCAATATATTTTCATTTTCAATTCCGTTAGGATCGTCCAGCAGTTTTTTTAGTACGAATAACACTGTTGCTGAAGACATATTTCCGTAATCACGCAATGTGTCATAACCAAACTGATTCGCTTCTGAGCTGAAACCCAAAGCAATTTCTGCTGCTTCCAGAATTTTCCGTCCGCCGGGATGAATGGCAAAGCGGCCAATATCGGCGAAAGCCAAACCAGCTTTTTCTAAAAGGCGTTCTGAAATTGAGAGAATATGTTTTTTAATTAGCTTGGAAACTTTGGAAGTCAGCTTCATTTCAAAACCCATATT
>JBDTLL010000204.1:0-4619 GCA_039934815.1 Daejeonella sp.
TGGTGAATAAACCAAACCTTTCAAATCAGCTGCAGACACTGCAAAGTGAGATTGTGTTTTCCCACCGTAAAGAACTGCCGGTACCAATCCCTGGTAACGTAATTCCTTAGCGTCTCTTTTCCCTACGTTCTCTCTTGGAGAACCGCTAATTGCAATTGATTTCATTATTTATTTATTTAATTGTTATTTATTCTCTTTGGCGAACTCAGAATCTTTGATCCTTGCTCCTTATTCTTTTATCCTGTTTAGTCTACCCTAAAAAGCTCGCTGATAGACCCATGCTCATTTACATTGGCTATGGCTCTGGCAAACAAATCTGCAGTAGATAATACTTTTATTTTTGAACTTTCGCCTCTCAGCGGAATTGTATCGGTCACGATTAATTCTGAAAGCATTGAATTTTCAATAGTTTCATAGGCGTTACCTGATAAAACCGGATGCGTACAAACCGCACGAACGCTATTTGCACCATTTTCCATAATCAAACTTGCTGCTTTTGCCAGAGTACCAGCTGTATCGCAAATATCATCTATCAACACAATGTCTTGTCCGGTTACGTCACCAATAATAGACATCGACTCAATTTCATTTGCTCTTTTTCTACGCTTATCGCAGATAACAACTTCGGCATTAAAAAACTTAGCAAACGTTCTGGCTCTGTAAGATCCGCCCATATCCGGCGAAGCAATAGTCAGGTTTGGTAAATTTAATGACTTAATATGCGGCACAAAAATAACCGAAGCATCTAAATGATCTACCGGAATATCAAAAAATCCCTGAATCTGCGCTGCGTGCAAATCCATGGTCATGATACGGTGCGCACCTGCGGCAGTAATCAGATTAGCCATCAATTTGGCGCCAATTGCTACACGTGGTTTATCTTTTCTATCCTGACGGGCTAAACCAAAATAAGGTATAACTACCGTGATGTAGTGTGCGGAAGCACGTTTCGCAGCATCTGTCATCAACAGCAATTCAACCAGATTATCATTTGGCTGATTGGTAGATTGAATCAGAAAAATATCACACCCACGAACTGTTTCATTAAAATGAGGCTGAAATTCGCCATCGCTGAATCTGGAAATTGTCAAATCTCCAAGATCTTTTCCATAGGCTTGAGCAATGTTCTCTGCAAGTACTTGCGTACCGGAACCGGAAAATAATTTTACGGGATTAAAAGACAAGGGCATGGCGCTCTGGATAAAAGGATTAAAAAAAATTCGGATTGCGCTCTGCAATCCGAAATCCTTATTGTTGCCCGACCAGGATTCGAACCTAGACAAACTGCACCAAAAACAGTTGTACTACCTTTATACTATCGGGCAATTCAAATCTTCCGGACAATGTCCTTTTGAAATGGAATGCAAATATAGGCGGATAACCCATAAAGTGCAAATCAATTTTATTTTTTTTTTGAAAGGTTAAATATATCGGTTTCGGGCGTTAAAATCTGTTAAATGAAATTCAAGTTTTTATAATTATCAATAGTATTCACTATTTTCGGCAGCGATTTTTTCTTAAAAGAAAACCCACAGCATGAATTATCAGAAAATAAATAACATTTTAGGTTGGACAGCTTTTGCAATTGCTGCCGTAGTTTACTCATTAACATTAGAACCCACCGCAAGTTTTTGGGATTGCGGCGAATTTATCTCGGCAGCCTTTAAATTGCAGGTAGTTCATCAGCCGGGAGCTCCTTTATTTCTTATGATTGGGCGGATATTCTCTTTAATCGCCGGGAATGATTTAAGCCGCGTGGCTTTCTGGGTAAATATGAGTTCTGCTCTGGCCAGTGCCGCCACTATTATGTTTTTATTCTGGACCATTACCGCTTTAGCCAGAAAAATTATTGCCCGCGGAACAGAAATAACTACAACTACACAAACCCTTGTAATTATGGGTTCCGGTATTGTAGGCGCAATGGCTTATACTTTTTCAGATTCTTTCTGGTTCTCTGCGGTTGAAGCCGAAGTTTATGCCATGTCATCGCTTTGTACAGCAATTGTATTTTGGGCCATTTTAAAATGGGATGCACATGCAGACGAACCTTACGCAGACCGATGGTTAATTTTCATTGCTTATGTAATGGGATTATCTATTGGTGTTCACTTACTAAACTTATTAGCAATCCCCGCAATAGCTTTAGTTTATTATTTCCGCAGAGCGAAAACAAGAACTTCCAGAGGCACCTTGCTGGCATTACTGGTTGGAATAATCATACTGGCGTTTATACAGTATGGCGTTGTACAATACTTAATTAAATATGCTGCTTACTCAGATTTATTCTTCGTAAATACGTTGGGATTAGGCTTTGGATCGGGCGTTACTTTCTTTGCTATATTATTAATTCTGGCTTTAACATTCGGAATTCTTTATACTATTTCCGGCAAACGAAATCAACTTTTAATTGCCGTAATTTCTTTCGTTGCTTTAATGACTATTGGTGGAGGAATCTACGGGATATTGGTTGCCGCCATTTTATTAGCCGGCCTGGAGTATCTTGTAAAGATTCGCGAAAAGCGAAGAATATTAAACATGGCTTTAATTTCTGTGGTCTTCATCATTTTAGGTTACGGCTCTTTCGCCATGATCGTAATACGTGCTAAAGCAGATCCAACTTTAAACAATAGTGACCCGGATAACGCTTTTGCGCTATTAAGCTATGTTAACCGCGAGCAGTACGGAGATCGTCCTTTATTATATGGTCAGTATTTTGATTCAAAACCGGTTGACAGTAAAGAAGGTGATATTATCTACCGCAAGGGAAAAGATAAGTATGAAAAAGCGGGCAGAAAATTCTCCCGGGTCTATGACCGCAATACTTTGCTACCGCGAATGTACAGCGACGACCCACAACACGCCGCATATTACCGCGACTGGATGGGAATGACGGAAACGCAATCTCCGACGTTTTTAGATAATATCGGCTTCCTGATAAGTTACCAGACAAGTTTTATGTACACCCGTTATTTTGCATGGAACTTTATAGGCCGTCAGAATGATGTGCAGGGGCACGGAAACTTTACAGATGGCAACTGGCTTACAGGTATAAAATTTATAGATAATATGCTTCTGGGCGGGCAATATGATTTGCCTCCAAGCCAATTGGAAAATAACGCATATAATCGCTTTTACTTTTTGCCATTTATTATGGGAATTATTGGTGCTTTCTGGCACTTCAAAAGAAATCAGAAAGACGCGGGAATTGTAGGCTTGTTGTTTTTCTTCACAGGAATGGCAATTGTACTATATCTGAACCAAAACCCGCTACAACCCAGAGAGCGTGATTATGCCTATACCGGATCCTTTTATGCTTTCGCGATATGGATTGGTTTGGGCGTTGCCGGAATTGCAGATTTCTTAAGGAACAAATTCGACCCTAAACTGGGTGCTTTGGCAGCAACTGTTGTCGGTTTATTGGCCGCACCGGTGCTAATGGCCAAAGAAGGTTGGGATGATCATAACCGTTCAGAAAAAACCACAGCAAGAGATCTGGCAAGTGATTATTTAAACTCATGCGCACCAAATGCTATCCTATTTACTTACGGAGATAATGATACCTATCCATTGTGGTATGCGCAGGAAGTGGAAAATATCCGTCCGGATGTACGTGTGGTGAACTTAAGTTTACTGGGTACAGACTGGTATATCCGCCAGATGAAAAAGAAAGTGAATGAAGCTGAAGGATTACCAATTAGCATGGATGATGAGAAGTTTGTTCAGGGAGTTCGAGATGTAATTTACTATCAGGATTATCAGGTGAAAGATGCTATTGACCTGAAAACAGTTTTCGATGTGATAACCTCTGATGATGATGCAGATAAAACCACTTATCAGGATGGCTCAAAAGAGAACTTCCTTCCTACCAAAAATTTAAAATTAATGGTAGATAAAAATCAGGTTATATCCAGCAATACGGTAGAAAAATCTAAACAAGGTCAGATTGCTGAATCTGTTAACTGGAAATACAATAAAAACTATGTGACCAAAACAGAACTGGCAATGTTTGACATTTTATCTCATAACAACTGGAAACGGCCTATTTATTTTGCAATAACGGTTCCGTCTGACAACTATATGGGATTAGATAAATACTTATACAATGAAGGCTTTGCTTACAGATTGTTACCTATAACTCCGGCGGCTGAAGACAGCACCGCTCAGCAACGGGATGATTTGACCAATACAGATGCCATGTATGATCACATGATGAATAAGTTCAAGTGGGGAAACATGAAAAATGCTTCTTATCTGGACCCGGAATCGGTAAGAATGGTAGCTGTAATTGTAAATAACTTTAACATTTTGGCTGAGGCTTTATATAAAGAAGGACGAACAGAAGAAGCTAAAAAGGCACTTTACAAATCTCTTGAAGTTGTTCCGAATAAAAATTACTCTTTAAACTTTACCATCCGGAAGTTCTATATGGCAGATCTGTTTTACAAACTGAAAGATGTACAGAAAGGAAACGAAGTGGTAAAATCTACTGCAGATTATATCGAAAATGAACTGAATTATATTTATGCCATTTCTCAAACCAAGGAAAATCTTAATCGGAATGATATTCAACTGGGAATGTCTATTATGAACGAGTTTATTAAACTTACAGCAGAAAATAA
>JBDTLL010000205.1:0-4550 GCA_039934815.1 Daejeonella sp.
GCTTATCAACTGATTATTCTTAAATTATTTTAATTTTATATAACAACATATGCTCGCTAAAGCCAAAGTATTTGTGAACGGAATTGAAAAAGTTGAATTAAATGTCTTAAACAGACTTCAAAAGTTAAATCCACAACTAACTTATCATTGCAAAGAACATACTTTAGATGTTTTAAAACAATCTATAAGAATAGCGCACCAAGAAGGAATTGAGGATCATACCGATTTATTTTTGCTCAAAATAGCAGCACTTTATCACGACACAGGTTTTTTGGAAACATATGCATTGCATGAACAAAAAAGTTGCGAGCTCTTCCTGAATGATGCAGATCAATATAGCCTAAACTCAGAGCAAAAAGATATTATTTTGAATTTGATTATGTCTACACAGATTCCTCAAAACCCAAATACTTTACTTGAAAAAATTATTTGTGATGCAGATCTGGACTATTTAGGCCGACCAGATTTTTTTAGTATCGGCGAAAGTCTTAGAAAAGAGTTTTTGCAATTTAATGTGGTGGATAATGATGACGAATGGAACAAACTTCAATTAAGATTTCTTCAAAAACATAATTATCATACGTCTTCCTCCCAAAAATTAAGAGAGCCTACAAAGCAGTTAAATTATAGTAAACTGCTTTAAATCATTACTTCCTGAGCAGATTTTTTCATCTCCACGTTAATTCTGTCCTGTTCTCTTAAACGCTTGCAAAGTGTACGCATAATACCTTTTAAAATGTCGGTATTAGATGCAATTACATCGTAAAATGGATCTTGCTCAATTCTTAGCAAAACACAGTCTGTCAGGCAACTTGCACTAGCAGATCTGGTTTCTGAATCCAAAAGCGACAACTCGCCAAATATTTCATTTTCCAGTAGCACGGCCAACTGATGTTCGTTATCGTGAATAGAGACTTGTCCGGAATATATAAAGTACATGCAATTACCTTCATCACCTTTTTTGAAGATCTGAGTTCCTTTATCGGCCTGTTCCTCATAACAGATGGAAGCAATTTCAATAAGGTCGATCTCTTTACAGTTTTTAAAAATATCTGAATTTTTGAGTAAAAGTACCTTCTCTATTATTAGCATTCTTAAGTAGTTTTTAGACCATTTATAATATAATCTCGTGTTTCGGAAATGATTAAATCTTCCTGCTCAATTGGTTGGGATGTTAATCTTTTAACAAACTGACTCTCATTTAATTTTCCGGCGCTATAAATACAAACCGCTTTTGTCCAGGAATTAAAGATTTCTGATTCGGTATTAATTATTGTATTAAAAAACGGTTTAATATCCAGCTTTCTATAGTCTTTTATGTTTCCTTCCGGATCAAGAATAAAATCTACAAGGTAATTAATTTCTTTAGCCAGCCGTTTCGGGATCACTAAATCAAGCATTTCCATGGCATTGAATATTTTATCCTGCTTCTCAATGTTCAATAATTCTATGAGACGGTTTACTTCGTTTCTGCGATGTAACAAAAAACAAATTTTTAAGGACGTGATTAAATCATTTAAAACTTCATTATACATTGAATTTTTTATGAGTCCCTCCTCTTTGCAAACCGGAACCTGAAAATAATTTACCAGCTTTATCCGAGCAATGTTTAAACTATTTTTTAAAATTTCTTCCAGCCTCATACGCATTTTAGGAGTATCTACTTCAAATTGTTTTACCCATAACGCATGTATGATTTTATCTGTTTGAATATGTGTAACATCCAACGTCCGTATTAAAAATTCGGTTGTGTTTGGCCCGTTAATTTTACCCGATAACTTAATTAGGTTATTTAAATGAGAATTATATATGTCTTGAGGCAGGGTTAAAATATCTTTATATAAGTTGTCGCCATATTGACCTAAACCCTGCAGGATGAGATATTTTTCTGAAGGGTCATTTAGTTTATTAATAATTATAGGCAATAATTTACTGATATTTAATTTACAAGCTACCACAATTGCCTTTTTCCTCACGTTCAGATCATCATCATTCATTAAATTTTCAATGATATCGGTAAACTTTAGTTGCTTCAGTTCGGCTATTATATTCAAAGCAAGTTCCCGGTTTACACTCTTACTTGAATAAATTAAGCTACTGATTTCATTTCCTGCTTTTAACAGATAATTAAATTCATTCTGATTGAGCAAATTGATAATAATTACTTTTTTAATGGAATCTTCTAAAAGTGCAAGGTTGGCAACCTTTTCTTTCAGGAAATCTTTGTCAAAACGGCAAAGAATTGCAACCATTTTTTCTATTACCAAAACATCTGATTCAGTAATTAAAACTTCTTTAAATAATTCAGAATTAATTTTTTTCCTGGCCTCGAGACGATCCAAAACATATAATTTAATTTCCTGATTTTCTGTGCTTAATTGATTCTCTAATAAATTGTCGATGGATTCATATTCTGCATTTTCTAATAATTTTAGAGCATAAATAACTTCCATCTTTTTGCCACCAGCAATTTTATTTAACAGAATTTTTATGGTTTCATCATCATAAATCTGAATGTCATTGCTACTAAAAACTCCCCGGCTGATTGAAGAACGTAAAGTTTTTAAATAAGAACTTTTAACGTAATAAATAATAGCGGCCCATACCACCAGGTTAATTAACAGAACTTTAACCGTTAACAAAATTGTAATCGGGATACCAAATTTGGGTAAAAAGTACAAGCTCAAACCAACAATGATTAGCGATGGCGCAAGCATATAGCCTTTAGAGATAAGATGCCCTTTTAACCTAAGCTGCTCTTTTAATGGCTGAAACAAAATGAAAAATACGGGTTCCTGCATGGTGGATCTCAAAACTTCAGTAAAGAGAGCCATCATTCCAAATATGTAAATATTAAAATTTGAGTTTCCGCCATAAATAAAGAAAAGCCCACTAAAAAGCAATAAAGCTATCGGAGTGATTAGCAAACAATATATAATTCCCAATTTTTCTATCGCTCTGCTCGTGAAAATTAATTTTAAAATTAAAGCGATGAACCTACCCGCAGCAAAGAACACTGCTATAAAAGCCGCCAGATCTGCTATGTCTTCATATTTGTGTTTTACTTCTGCCAGGAACGTGTAATCAACCAGATTGAAAACATTATAACTCAATAAAGAAATAATAGAAATCGCAAAAATGAGTTCGTTTTTAAAAAGAAAACTTATTATTTCTGATCGTTTATATGGTTTTTGCGTTTCAACATGTGGTTTGTGAGTATTTGATTCATGAAAATTGATCCAAGCTTGTTTCTTTAAAAATCTGGAAAATAAAAAATAAGCAATGCCCAGAGAAAGCACAGCCAGCCAGAGCATATTATTTAATCCGACAATAGAAATGAAAACTGGAGCTGTTAAATAGCCGATTAACTTTGCCGGGATATCCCCCGCTCCCACTACAGAAAATACTCTCTTACTTTCCCGAACATTAAATACCTGCGAAACTAATCCCCAGAAAGCATATCCGGAGATCATATAAAATAGCGTACTCCAAACTAATAAAGTAAATATGAACGTGTGCTTACTTCCTAGTGCAAGCCCAATCCAGATACAGAGCAGAATTACTACGGAAAAAACAATAATAACTCTGAGCACTTTAAAAGCTGAAAATTTATGTTCTAGTTTCTCATAACTCAAATTTATAATTAGTAGAAATGCGGCTATAATTACATATGCCAGAGGCAACATTTCAATTGAAAAACTATACAGGAATAGCGTGATTGCAACTATACTCACAAAAGATGTTGCCAGTCCGATAAAAAACTGAACTCCCAAAAGATCAAATACCTGATTTGACTCCGAGTATTTAATGTTCAATATGGTATGTATCCTGTTTTTCATAGCATAATTAAATATACGAAACGAATTCTCAGTTTTCAGATAATGAGCTAATTGTAAGAAATTTTTCCATTAAACTGGTCTGATTTTAAATCGGTAAACGCAAAGTATAAATAGCTCAATCCTTCACTTAACAATATTGCTTAATAATTGCCCCGAAGTTCACAGTTTTTGTATAACTACTTACGCAACAGAGTATTTAACTTTGAGAGAATTGAAAAAGCGCCCCGTGATTTTAATTGCAGTTCGTACCTTTTACTCCTCCGTTTTTCTTGAGATAGAATTTTGTATTGAACCTTTGAGGTGTAACTATTTAAGATGAAATACTAACTCCATTCATATGAGCAGCTTTTACAAAATCAGACCGTTTAAACCCTTTTTATTGGTGTTTGCAATTCTGATTCTTTCCTTCAATCAACAAACGCAAGCGCAACAAAAGAAAATTTCTGATTTCATTATTTTCTCCGGCAACCCGGCTTTTTCTACAAACATTAAAAATGACCAGACTTCGGGTACAATCATAAGTTCCGGTGCTGATGTACGCAACGGAAATATAGGAAGTTATCACATGGTAACTACTACCGGTAGTTTAAATGTTATAGGAAATATCTTTTCCGGTGGAAATGCGGACCTATCCAGCCGAAATAATATTGATGGTAGTATTTATATATATAACCTTCAAAATCAATCGACTAATAATTTAGTAGCAGGTTC
>JBDTLL010000206.1:0-4527 GCA_039934815.1 Daejeonella sp.
TATGCGGCATTTATGCCTTACTTATTAACGGTATTCTTTTTTGTTTGGTTAAATAACTTAATGGGATTAATTCCATTCTTCCCGGGAGGTGCAAACTTAACGGGTAATATTTCTGTAACCATGATGCTTGCATTGTGTACTTTTATTCTGACCACTGTAAACGGAAACAAAAATTACTGGGGTCACGTATTTAAGCCGCATGTTCCATGGTGGTTATATCCGCTAATGATCCCTGTTGAGATCATTGGTTTATTTACAAAACCTATTGCGTTAATGATTCGATTATTTGCGAACATTACTGCCGGACACATTTTAATATTAAGCTTAATTTCATTGATCTTTATTTTAAAGTCAGTGTTGGTTGCTGGTATTGCTGTTCCGTTTGTAATTTTCATTAGTTTAATTGAGTTGGTGGTAGGATTTATTCAGGCATTCATCTTCACTATTTTGTCGGCCTTATTTATAGGAATGGCAATTGAGGAACATGCTGAACACTAATTAGAATTTATTTTTTTTGTTTAATATATATTTAAAATTGAAGTAATGATAACTGGAAGTATTGCAGGTATTGGAGCCGGATTAGCTGCTATTGGAGCTGGTATTGGTATCGGACAAATTGGTGGTAAAGCTATGGAAGGTATGGCTCGCCAACCTGAGGCAGCATCTAAAATTCAAACAGCTATGTTAATCGCAGCGGCATTCGTTGAGGCGGTAGCATTGTTTGGTGTAGTTGTAGCTTTCTTAGGTACAAAGTAATAAAAGAAAGGCCGTTGCGATTGGCAGCGGTCTTCTTTTTATTTAACAAATTAAATAAACAAAAAATATATATAAATGACTTTACTGGCATTAAATCCCTTAGTTAGTCCCGATCCGGGATTGTTCATTTGGTCTACTGTTGCCTTTATTTTATTGTTTTTCCTGCTAAGTAAATTTGCATGGAAACCAATTGTGAAGGCTTTAGATGAGCGTGAGCGCTCTATTGAAGATGCATTGTCCAAAGCTCAAAAAGCTAAGGAAGAAATGGCAAAGCTAACTAGCGAGAATGAGCTTCTTTTAAAGCAGGCACGTATAGAGCGTGATGAGATTTTGAAAGAGGCAAAAGAATTGAAAGATCAGATTGTTAGTGATGCTAAAACATCGGCACAAACTGAAGGTGCAAAAATGATTGAGAAAGCAAGACAGGAAATTGAAAATCAAAAAATTTCTGCTATGGCCGAAGTAAAAAGCCAGGTTGCTACTTTATCTCTTCAGATTGCTGAAAAAGTATTGCATAATCAGTTTCAGGATCAGAACAAGCAAAATGAGCTTGTGGCAGATCTTTTAAAAGAAGTGAAATTAAATTAATCTCAATTGCCTTTAAGGCGATAAAGATCATCGACAATAAGTAAAATGTCTGAAATACAAGTATCATCCCGTTACGCAAAATCATTAATTGATCTGGCAGAAGAGCAAAATGCTTTGGAGCCAATTAAGAATGATATCGTAATGTTTATAGAAGTTTTACGGAAAAATACAACTTTACAGGCGGTGCTGAAAAATCCAATTATCAGCCCAAGCAGAAAGTTGAATATTTTGAATGAACTGTTTACTTCCAGATTTCATCCAATGATTATGTCTTTTTTTAAACTTTTGGTTGGTAAAGGCAGATCATCCATATTATATTCTATTGCGAAGGAATTTGTGAATGAATATAACGTGCGTAAAAACATTGTTAAAGCAACCGTTATTTCTGCGGCTCCGTTAAACGAGACCAACAGAAAAGAAATTCAAAATATTGTTAAGGAAAGCACTCACGGTGAAGTAATTCTGACAGAAAAAGTTGATGAAAAACTGATTGGTGGTTTTATTCTTACGGTTGGCGATAAGCAATTTGATACCAGTTTATCAAGTCAGTTACGCGGACTGAAAAAGGAATTTGAACAAAAGACAGTTTAAAAAAGGCTTAGGCCTGAATAAAATAAACCCGATTGAAGCGTAAGCCCGCAATGTAATGAGGACTTAAAGCGGAAAGCGGGAATGCAGAACAAAAAAGAGAATAACAAAGATTTACATAAAATACTCATAAATAAAAACTATGGTAGAGGTTAGACCAGATGAAGTTTCGGCGATTTTAAGACAACAATTGGCGGGCTTTAAATCAGAAGCCGAACTCGAAGAGGTTGGTACCGTATTGCAAGTGGGTGATGGTATTGCCCGTGTTTACGGTTTAACAAAAGTGCAATCAGGTGAGCTGGTTGAATTTGATAACGGATTACAGGGAATCGTTTTAAACCTTGAAGAAGATAACGTGGGTGTGGTTTTATTAGGCGCCTTTGACGAGATTAAAGAAGGTGATACTGTAAAACGTACCAACAAAATTGCCTCTATTAAAGTAGGTGATGGTATGCTTGGCCGTGTGGTTAACACATTAGGTCAGCCAATGGATGGTAAAGGTCCGATTTTAGGCGAAACTTACGAGATGCCTTTAGAGCGTAAAGCTCCGGGTGTAATTTATCGTCAGCCGGTAACTGAGCCATTACAAACTGGTATCAAAGCTATCGATGCGATGATCCCAATTGGTCGTGGTCAGCGTGAGTTGGTTATTGGTGACCGTCAGACTGGTAAAACAGCAGTTTGTATTGATACCATTATCAACCAAAAAGAATTTTACGAAGCAGGTGAGCCTGTATTTTGTATATATGTTGCTATCGGACAGAAAAATTCTACCGTAGCACAGATCGTTAAAACGTTAGAAGAAAAAGGTGCAATGCCTTATACGGTTATTGTTGCTGCTTCGGCTGCAGATCCGGCTCCAATGCAATTCTACGCTCCGTTTGCGGGTGCTGCAATTGGTGAGTTCTTCCGCGATACAGGTAGACCAGCTTTGATCATTTACGATGATTTATCTAAGCAGGCTGTTGCTTATCGCGAAGTATCATTATTACTTCGTCGTCCACCGGGCCGTGAGGCTTATCCTGGAGACGTTTTCTATCTTCACAGTCGTTTATTAGAGCGTGCTGCAAAGATCAACTCCAATGATGAAATTGCGCAGGCGATGAATGATTTGCCGGAGTCTATCCGTTCGATTGTTAAAGGTGGTGGTTCATTAACTGCATTGCCAATTATCGAAACTCAGGCTGGTGACGTTTCTGCATACATTCCAACTAACGTAATTTCAATTACGGATGGTCAGATTTTCCTTGAATCTAACTTGTTTAACGCAGGTGTTCGTCCGGCTATTAACGTAGGTATTTCGGTATCTCGTGTAGGTGGTAACGCACAGATCAAATCAATGAAGAAAGTTGCGGGTACGTTAAAATTAGATCAGGCACAATACCGTGAATTAGAGGCTTTCTCAAAATTCGGTTCTGATTTAGATGCGGCAACAAAATCTGTTTTAGATAAAGGTGCACGTAACGTGGAATTGTTAAAGCAGGGACAGTTCTCTCCGGAACCTGTTGAAAAGCAAGTTGCAATTCTTTACGCGGGTACTAAAAACTTAATGCGTAATGTGCCGGTAAATAAAATCAAGGCTTTTGAAGCAGAATATCTGCAGCAACTTGAAGTTCGTCACCCGGAAGTATTAGCTGGATTAAAAGCTGGTAAACTGGATGATAACATTACAGGAGTTTTAGAAACCGTAGCTAAAGAGCTTGCAGGAAAGTATTAATAAGATATTAGTATTTAGTATTTAGTATTTAGACTTTGTCTGTATACTAAATACTAGGTACTTTGTACTAGTATAATGGCTAATTTAAAAGAAGTAAGAAATCGTATTGCGTCTGTTACCTCAACTCAGCAGATTACCAAAGCCATGAAAATGGTTTCGGCTGCCAAATTGAAGCGTGCAACCAGTGCAATTGTTCAGTTACGTCCGTACGCTAATAAAATGAGAGAAATACTGGCGAATCTTTCTGCCAGTCTTGAGGAGTCAAATTCCCCTTTTATCCAGGAGCGTGAACCTGTTCGAGTTTTAATAATCGCCGTATCTTCAAACAGAGGATTAGCGGGCGCATTCAACATGAATGTTATTAAAACTACAAACAACCTGATTGCTGAAAAATATCCGGAACAATATAAAAAAGGGAATGTTCAGATTGTTGCTATCGGTAAAAAGGTTCAGGACTTCTACGAGAAAAGAAATTATAAGGTAATTGGTAATAACAACGAACTTTATAATGCTTTAACTTTTCAGAATGCATCTGTGATTACAGATTCAATTATGAAAGGTTTTGCAAACGGAGATTACGACCGTGTTGATCTGGTTTATAATCAGTTTAAAAATGCGGCTGTACAAATTCTTACTACCGAACAATTATTGCCTGTACCGCGTTCAATAGATTCTTCTGTTACTCAGGCGCCAACCGCTGATTATATTTTAGAGCCATCTCAGGAAGAAATTGTGGAGCAGTTGATTCCAAAATCTATCAAAACGCAGGTTTATAAAGCTATTTTAGATTCACATGCATCCGAGCATGGCGCTCGTATGACGGCAATGGATAAAGCAACTGAAAATGCAGGTGATCTTTTAAAGGCACTTAAGCTTTC
>JBDTLL010000207.1:0-4521 GCA_039934815.1 Daejeonella sp.
AAAATATTATAAAAGCTTCCGCGGATGCGAAAATAAAATCTATCAAAATAAAGCCTGCTGACAAGCTGGAGAAGAACCAGGTTATAATTATTTTCGAGAAGTGAGTTTATATAAACTGATTTTAATTAAGTTAATATCTGGTTTATCTTAATTAATAAATTATAAAACTCCGAGATCATTAAGCGTAAATTTATTTAGATTTCACTTTATTGGATGTTAAATTCTTATATTACATCTCAACTATCTTTATTTAAATTAAACATTTGAAAGTATGATGAAATTATTACAAAAATGTATGTGTTTATTTCTAGTTATGCTAGTTACTCATGCATATTCTCAGGACCGTGTTATAACCGGTACTGTAACCGCGAAGGAAGATGGTCTTTCTTTACCGGGTGTTAGTGTAATTGTTAAAGGAACTACTGTTGGTACCCAAACTAACGGGCAAGGGCGATACACGCTATCAGTTCCTGCAAACGCAACACAATTAGAGTTCAGATATATTGGATATACCAATCAAACGGTGTCTATAGGTGCCAATTCAACCGTAAATGTGGTATTAACACTCGACTCTAAACAATTAGGGGAAGTAGTAATTACGGCCCTAGGTTTAGAAGCAAACAAAGACAAATTAGGAACTTCAGTTTCCTCTGTAAAAGGTGACGCAATTGCGAAATCTGGCGAGACTAGTCTATTAGCTGGTTTGTCAGGAAAAGCATCTGGTGTGCAAGTTGTAAGATCTGGTGGTGATCCAGGTGCGGGTGCATATATCCAGATTCGTGGACAAAGCACAATTACAGGATCAACTCAACCATTATTTGTTATTGACGGTATTCCTGTCTCTAACAGTAACCTTGGTTCAGGTATTGACGGTGTTGTTCAACAATCACGCTTAAGTGATATTAATGCTGGTGATATTGAGTCTATGGAGGTTCTGAAAGGAGCTGCCGCAGGCGCATTATGGGGAAGTCGTGCTGCAAATGGTGTAATTATTATCACTACTAAAAAAGGCAGATCAAACTCTGGTAAGTTAAATGTTTCTTTAAATACAACTTATTCTATGGATGAGTTGAACAGAGAAGTTCCTCTACAAACTTCTTATGGTCAGGGAACTGGTGGTATTTACCGTTTCAATAACTCAAGATCCTGGGGAGATAAAATTTCAGACCGTACAGGTGGTGCAGATGTTGCAAGTGGTTCAGCATATTTTTTATTGCCTGATGGCTCTAAGAGGTTTGCTGTTGCAAGTGGTACTGCCGCTAATCCACACGGTGGAAAGCAATCTCAGCAAGTTTATGATCACGCTACTGATCTATTTGAAAATGGTTATTTCTTGGATAATACTTTAGCTTTAAGTGGTAGTGATCAAAGCTCTACTTTCTACTTAAGTTTATCTAACCTTGATCAGAATGGAACTTTAAAGGCTGGTAGTGATTATCACAGACGTTCTGCTAGATTAAACGCAGAACATAAATTTGGCGAAAGAGTAAAATTATTGGGTGGTTTAACTTATTCAAACGTAGTTTCAGATCGTGCTCAGCAAGGATCTAATATTTCAGGTATATTTTTGGGTGGTTTAAGAACATCACCAGATTTTAACAGTGAAATTTATGAAGGAACGTATGTGAATGCTGCTGGAGAGATATTTCCAAACAGACAGGTATCCTACAGAAACCAAATTGGTGCAAGTACGAATTCTGGATATGACAACCCGCTTTGGATCTTAAACAAAATTACTAACGATACTCGCGTAAACAGATTTTTAGGAAACTTCGAAGGTAGATTTGATGCTACAAATTGGTTACAATTTACTGCAAGAACTGGTATTGATACTTATTCTGATTACAGAAGAGAGAATTTCCCGGTACTTTCAGCATCTTTTCCGGGTGGAAGTTTAACAGTTCAGGAAGTTTCCGAAACACAATTTAATACGGATGTTTTCGGTCGCGTTAAGCACAGTTTAAATAAGGACATCAATTTCACAGGTTTAGTTGGTTTTAATTATAACAATCGTGAATTTGAAAATACTGGTGCTACTGCTCGTAGCTTTATTTTACCTGATGCTCCATTTGATTTAGGAAACTCTGCAGCCGCAGCTCGTTTTCCTTTCAATTCGAACTCAACCATCAGAACTGCGGCAACATACACTCAGTTAACTTTTGATCTTTACAATCAATTATACTTAGATTTTACAGGCCGGGCTGAAAATGCATCAACGTTTGCAAATACATTTTTTTACCCTTCTGCATCTTTAGCTTGGCAGTTTACAGAGTTGCCTACTTTTAAAAATGCCAGCGCTTTATCTTTTGGTAAGTTAAGAGCTTCCTATGGTGAAGTAGGTGTTCAGCCAGGTCCATATCAAAATTCTACTTATTATACTGCAGCAGGTTTCGGCGAGTCTTACGGACCAGCTTTAGATGCATCATCTGATACATACGGTGGTGGCTATGTAAGAAGTGGTTTACAGGGAAATGCAAATCTTCAACCTGAAAGAGTTAAAGAATTTGAAGTGGGTACTGATTTAAGATTCTTCAAAGATATCTTAAGCTTAAGTGCAACTTATTATAATAATAAAACTGAAGGAGCTATTTTTGGTGTTGCTGTACCGGCAACAACTGGTTTTACTCAAAGAAATGATAACGCTGCAGAATTAAGTAATAAGGGATTAGAATTTGATTTAGGTGTGAGATTATTAGATAAGTCAGACTTTTCCTGGAACGCTTCTGCTAACTGGTCTAAAAATGACAACAAAGTTGTTGACTTAAAGGGTGTTACTTCATTTTTCTTAAACGGTTTTGCTGGAACTTCATCTAGAGCTGTTGAAGGACGAGCACTCGGTGTATTATGGGGATCCGATTTTGATCGTGATGCTTCTGGGAAATTAGTATTGGATGCAAACGGTTTCCCCGCTGCGGCTCCGACTGAATCTGTATTAGCAGATCCTAATCCAGATTGGCAGGCTGGTATTACCAATACGTTTAGGTATAAAGGCATTGGCTTATCTATTTTAGTAGATCACGTTCAAGGTGGGCAAGTTTGGAATGGTACAAGAGGTGCATTAACTACTTTTGGAACTGCTGCTTCTACAGGTGTTGAATCTGTTGCTCCGTCAGATTTGAAAACCTACAGTGGTGCTACAATTGCTGCTGGAACTGCCTTCAGAGGAAATATTTCCGATTTTGGTGCTGGTCCTGTTGCTTTGACCGAAGCTTGGTACACAAGTGTTGGTGGTGGTTTTGGTCCGGTTGCTTCTCAATTTATGGAAGAAGGAACCAGAACACGTTTACGCGAGATTTCTTTGAGTTATACTTTGGGAGGTGATAAGTTTCATAATGCAACCAAACTGCAATCAATTGATTTCTCTTTAACTGGTCGTAATTTGGCATTGTGGACTGATTACACTGGAATAGATCCAGAAACCAATCTTACGGGTCCTTCAAATGGTCGTGGCTTAGATTATTTTAACAATCCAAGTACTCGTTCTTATTTATTCTCAGTGAAAATTAATTATTAATCGAAATCGTATGAAAATCAAATATATATCAATGGTATTACTTACGGGCCTTATTTCGTTAAGCGCTTGTAAGAAATTAACAGATGGTTTGGATGTTAATCCCAACCAACCCACCGATGCTCCCGCTGATTTACAGTTGAATGGTACAGAGGTAGCGAGTATTCTTGTTTACGAAGGCAACTTAGCGAGAATTGGGGGAATTTTCTCAAATTCATTTAGCGGAAGTGACCGTCAGTATGTAGAGTATGAAAACTATAACTCCAATGCTCCAGATTATGATGACGCATGGGATATTCTTTACGGAAATGTAATTTCAAATGCTAAAATTGGCGAAATGAAAGCTACTGAATTAAATAACAAGCTTCAGATGGGTATTTTTCAAGTTATCCAAGCTCAGGCATTTGGAACTGCTGCTTCATTATGGGGTGACGTTCCTTTTACAGAAGCGAGTAGTTCAGAATTTGCAACTCCACAATTCGAAGCTCAAGCTGATGTTTACGCTAAAGTCCAAACGTTATTGGATAATGCAATTGCTAACTTATCTTCAGGTGTTGGATCAGGCACTTCAAAAGATATTTTCTTTTCAAGTGATGCCGCTAAATGGGTTGCCACGGCATATACGTTAAAAGCCAGGTATTTCCTTCATACTAAAAATTATGCGTTAGCTATTGCTGCAGCACAACAAGGTATATTGAATCCAGCTAACAACATGATGGCTCCGCACGGAAATACCTACAATTCTGATTTTAATGTTTACTATTCATTTACTGTTTACGACAGACCAGTTTATTTGACTGCTGATGGTGCATATAACCCAATGTTATTAGATGCGTCCACTTCAGTTTATAAAGGTAATGCCAAAACAAATGAAGGTGCACGTTTAAACTACCTGTATCAGGAAGACATCTATGTTGGAGGTTTAGAGCTTAATTCCCTTTCGGCTGATTTTGATGGTTCAGGACCAGATGACACAGGTTTCTTCGGATCTGATGCAAAGTTTCCATTAG
>JBDTLL010000208.1:0-4495 GCA_039934815.1 Daejeonella sp.
TCAACAATCTCGCTGTTGGGATAAAATTCTTCTTTTACCTGCTCTTTAAAATATCTTTTTTGATATACAAGAATCAGAATTACTCCGATGGAAATTGCCGCGTCTGCAACGTTAAAAACCGGTCTGAAAAAGACAAAATCCTGACCTCCTAAAAATGGAAACCATGCCGGATATATTCCCTGCAATAATGGGAGGTAAAACATATCTACAACCTTACCATGAAAAAGACCGGCGTAACCGCCTGCTTCAGGTAAAAATTTTGCAGGCTCATAATAGGTGCTTTCGCTGAAAAGAATACCATAAAATGTCGAGTCAATAATATTTCCTAAAGCACCAGCAAAAATTAGCGCTACGTTAAGAATTAAACCTCTGTGATACTTCTTCTTAACAAGGTAAACTAATCCGTATCCAATTCCGGCAACGGCTAAAATGCGGAACAAGGTTAAGGCAAGCTTTCCGGCTTCGCCACCAAATTCCATCCCGAAAGCCATACCATTGTTTTCAGTAAAATGTATTAATGCTCTGTCTCCAAGTATTTTAAATTCCTGGCCAAGAGCCATATTCAACTTAATCCAGATTTTTAAAACCTGGTCGGCTAAAAGGATTAGAAAAACGGCTAAAAATGGTTTTGTATAACCTTTCATTTATGACTGCTTCAGTTTTGCTTCCATGCTTAAAGTTGCATGCGGAACAGCACGTAAACGTTCTTTAGGAATTAATTTTCCGGTTTCACGGCAAATTCCATAAGTTTTATTTTCGATACGAATTAATGCGCTTTCTAAGTTTTCAATAAACTTTTTCTGACGAGCTGCCAACTGGTTTATAGATTCTTTCTCTAACGTTGCCGATCCATCTTCAAGAGTTTTGTATGTTCCTGCAGTATCGTCGGTTCCATTTGTATTTGGGTTACTTAAAGATTGAGTTAATAAACCCAACTCTTCTCTGGCCATGCGTAGTTTCTCCAGAATTAAGTTTTTAAATTCCAGCAGTTCGGAGTCAGCATATCGAGTTTTTTCTCTGTGATTCTCCTTCATTTCGTTATTATTCTCCATCTTAAGATTTTGTGATTAATATGGTAAGTTCTTTATTATCTATAGTTATTTTTTCTCCTGTAGTGTTTTCATTATCAAGGATAAAGGACTCTGCAAGGGTTTCGGCGCAAATATATAATAAATTATTTTTTACTGCCTGCGTAATATACGGATGGTTCTCTACGTGTATATTAATTTTGTCTGTTACTTCAAAATTTAATTCTTTTCTCAAATTCTGTATCCGGTTTACCAGCTCCCGGGATATTCCTTCCTGAATTAATTCATCAGATAATGTAATATCAAGCGCAACTGTTAACCTGCCCATACTTGTTACCTGCCATCCCGGAACATCCTCGGCCATAATTTCTACATCACTAATATCAATAGTATAATTATAATCCGGAATTAGAAATTGGCCGTCTTGTTCAAAACGATTAATTTCTTCCTGGTTTAACTGAGTTAACAAACCCGCTACAACCTTCATATCCTTACCAACTTTCGGGCCTAATGTTTTAAAATTAGGTTTAACCTTTTTGCTGATAAAACCTGAAGTGTCTGATATATACTCTATTTCCTTAATATTAGTTTCAGAAAGAATAAGGTCCTTTACTTTCTCAACTTTTGCCATAAACGCTGTGTCCAGAACAGGAATAAGCGCTTTTCCCAATGGCTGACGAACATTTATTCCAACTTTTTTTCTTAGAGATAATATCATAGATGAGATATCCTGCGCCAGCGACATCCGTTCTTCAAGTTCTGTATCTACTACAGATTTGTTGTACTCGGGATAATCTGCCAAATGAACGGATTCTACAGTTTCTTTCCCGGTTACGGAATTTAAGTCTAAAAATAATCTGTCGCTAAAAAATGGCGCAATTGGCGACATTAATTTAGAAATAGTAGTCAGGCAGGTGTATAAAGTTTGGTACGCTGAGATTTTGTCTGCAGAATAATCGCCTTTCCAGAAACGTCTGCGGCAAAGTCGAACATACCAGTTGCTTAAATTCTCATCAACGAAAGTTTGAATTGCACGTGCCGCTTTAGTTGGTTCAAAATCGGCATAATAACCATCAACTTCTAAGGTTAATGAATTTAAAAGAGATAAAATCCAGCGATCGATTTCCGGCCTGGCCGAAATTTCAATATCAGATTCTTCGTATTTGAACTTGTCAATATTCGCGTAAAGCGCAAAGAAAGAATAGGTATTGTACAATGTGCCGAAAAACTTGCGGCGCACTTCATCCAAACCTTCAATGTTAAATTTTAAATTATCCCATGGCGACGCATTGCTGATCATGTACCAACGGGAGGCGTCTGCGCTATATTTTTCAATAGTTTCAAACGGATCAATTCCATTGCCTAAACGCTTAGACATTTTATTGCCGTTCTTATCCAGCACCAATCCGTTAGAAACCACATTTTTAAAGGCAACGCCTTTATTGCCAATTTCCTTGTTGATCTCTTTTATTTCATCGCTGGTTTCATTCAGCATAACCGCAATCGCGTGAAGCGTAAAAAACCAACCTCTTGTTTGATCTACACCTTCCGCAATAAAATCTGCAGGATACGCATTTTTAAATTCTTCTTTGTTTTCAAAAGGGAAATGCCATTGCGCATAAGGCATGGCGCCGGAATCAAACCAGACATCAATCAGGTCCAATTCGCGGAACATTTTCTTCCCTTTTGCAGAGACCAAAATTACATCATCAACATACGGACGATGCATATCTTTAATCTCGAAATCCGCGTCCATAAAACCTGCGTTAACAGATTTTTTGATGCCTTCCTTCAATTCTTCAATAGAACCAATACAACATTCTTCAGAACCATCTTCTGTTCGCCAAATTGGTAGCGGCGTTCCCCAATAGCGTGAACGCGATAAATTCCAGTCAACCAGATTTTCCAGCCAGTTTCCAAAACGCCCGGTTCCGGTAGATTCCGGTTTCCAGTTAATGGTTTTATTTAAAGCAACTAATTTCTCTTTTACAGCCGTTGTTTTGATAAACCAGCTATCCAAAGGATAATATAAAACCGGTTTATCTGTACGCCAGCAATGCGGATAACTGTGTTCGTATTTTTTTACGTCAAAGGCTTTGTTATCTTCTTTCAGCTTAATCGCGATGAGAACATCCGTTGGTTTAAAATCCGGATCTTTGCGCTCTTCGTCGCTGTAATATTCTTCTTTTACATACCTGCCTGCAAAATCTGTAACCTCATCTACAAATTTTCCTTGTCTGTTTACAATTGGGAATTCATTGCCTTTCTCGTCGGTAACCATAACAGACGGTACGTTATTTTCGCGACAAGCTTTAAAGTCATCCGCACCAAAAACCGACGCAGTATGCACAATTCCGGTTCCGTCTTCTGTTGTTACAAAGTCAGCAGGAATTACACGGAAAGCATTTTTCTCAAGCTTCTCGTTATCTACATAAGGCATTAACTGGTGGTAGCGCAGATTCAGTAAATCTGATCCTTTAAATTCTGCGGCTAAACTCCAGGGAATTAATTTATCGCCTTCATTGTAATCCTGAAAAGGGGCATTTTCAGCTTCTTTTTTAAAGTATTTGGAAACCAGATCTTTCGCCAAAACAACACTAACCGGCTGAAAAGTATATTGGTTAAAGGTTTTAACTTTTACATAGGTGATATCTTTACCTACCGCAAGCGCACAATTTGCAGGCAAAGTCCAGGGGGTAGTTGTCCAGGCAATTATGGTTGTGTCTTCTGCATCACTGTCAAATAAAACCGGAATCAGGGGATGGATCTGGTCTTTCTTTAGCCTGAATTGCGCAACAATTGACGTATCCTTCAGCATTTTGTAAGTACCGGGTTGATTCAATTCGTGAGAACTTAATCCCGTTCCGGCAGCAGGAGAATACGGTTGAACAGTATATCCTTTGTAAAGAAGGTCTTTTTTATAGAATTCTTTTAATATCCACCAAAGTGTTTCTATATACTCGTTTTCGTAGGTAACGTAAGGATTGTTCAGGTCAACCCAGTAGCCCATTTTTTCGGTCAGGTCGTTCCAAACGTCTGTATATTTCATTACTTCAGTGCGACAAGCCGCATTGTAATCTTCAACAGATATTTTTTTACCAATGTCGTCTTTGGTGATGCCCAGTTTTTTTTCAACTGCTAATTCAATTGGTAATCCGTGCGTATCCCAGCCGCCTTTTCTTTTTACCTGGAAGCCCTTTAATGTTTTATAACGGCAGAAAATATCTTTAATAGAACGCGACATCACATGGTGGATGCCCGGCATTCCGTTTGCAGAAGGCGGACCTTCGTAAAATGTATATGGCTTAGAAGCAGGTCGGTTCTGAACACTTTTTTCGAAAATCTGGTTGGTTTTCCAGTATTCGAGTATTTCTTTTCCTGTTTCTGATAAATTAAGTTGCTTATATTCTTTGTACATCAGCGATTTATCCTCGATAATTTAAGGCTGCAAAGTTATGAAATTTCAG
>JBDTLL010000209.1:0-4495 GCA_039934815.1 Daejeonella sp.
GATCCCACAGAAAATACTTTGAATTTATAACTTCTCGCGGTAGCAAAACGCTGTATAGATGCTACAAATTCTGAAGTTTTATTATTGAGATCTTTATAGAACCCAGATTTAGTTAATTCTGTTAATTGAGCAATTCCTGCGGCCATTGCCACCGGATTTCCGGATAATGTACCTGCCTGGTAAACGGGCCCTTCCGGAGAAATATTACTCATTATTGCGGCTGATGCACCATACATACCAACCGGCAAACCGCCGCCTATTATTTTACCATACGTAAGTATATCGGGTTTAATATCATAATGTTTAGCAGCTCCTTCAAAACCTAATCGGAAGCCGGTAATTACTTCATCAAAAATTAAAAGCGAACCTTGCTGCGTACAGATTTCGCGTAAAAACTGAACAAATTCTTTATCCTGAATAAGCAAACCATTGTTTGCCGGAACGCCTTCAATTATTACCGCAGCAATCTGATCTTTAAATTGTTCAAAAGCCTGCTCTACAGCATTTTTATCGTTCAATGAAACAACAATAGTTTCTGCTGCAAAAGACTGCGGAATACCCGCCGAAGACGTTTCGCCGAAAGTTACCAGTCCAGAGCCAGCTTTAACTAATAAAGCGTCCACGTGTCCGTGATAACAACCTTCAAATTTTAGAATTTTATCTCTCTTGGTATAACCTCTTGCCAAACGTATAGCAGACATTACCGCTTCGGTACCAGAACTGGTAAAGCGGATTTTTTCTACCATCTTATTATTTTTTAGAATAAGCTCTGCAAGTTCGTTTTCTAAAGCAGTAGGCGCACCAAAACTCATCCCATTTTGCATGGTTTCTGCAACAGATTCTCTAATCTTGGAATTGTTATGTCCTAAAATCAGCGGTCCCCATGAAGCACAAAAATCAATAAACTGATTCCCATCTGCATCCCAGATAAAACATCCGTCGCCTTTTTCAATAAATAAAGGAGTTCCGTAAACAGATTTAAAAGCCCTTACAGGCGAATTAACTCCTCCCGGAAAATAATTCTTAGCTTTTTGATAAAGCTCAGCGGATTTCTCTCTCGATATATCCGGCCTTTGCGTGGTAGATATAATTTTATCCTCTTCAGATCCTGAAAATATTTTCTTTAATGAGTCTAACATTTTGATTTTGGTAGTTGCTATTACTCAATCGTTGCGTTACGATTGAATAATATATTAACGTTTTTGATGCCTCTTAGCATCTAATTTACATCCAGCTATTTTCTAAAATTTCGCGGGCATGATAGGTAATAATAATATTTGCGCCGGCTCTGCTAAAGGCATACATGTTTTCCATGGTCACTTTTTGCTCGTCGATCCAGCCATTCTTTGCTGCCGCTTTCACCATTGAATATTCTCCGGAAACATTGTAACAGGCAACAGGTAAATTTGTGTTCTGCTTTAAGCGATGAATAACATCTAAATAGGCAAGCGCTGGTTTTACCATTAAAATATCGGCGCCTTCCTGCTCGTCTAAAACAGCTTCACGCATCATTTCAGATGGATTTCTAAAATCCATTTGGTAAGCTTTTCGATCACCTTTTCCGGGAGCAGAATCTGCGGCTTCTCTAAACGGACCATAATAAGCAGATGCAAATTTAATGCTGTAACTCATTATAGAGGTATTTTCAAAACCATCCTGATCTAATTTTTTGCGAATACCAGAAATGCGGCCGTCCATCATATCAGATGGCGCCACCATATCTGCACCAGCCGCAGCATGACTAGAAGCCATCTTTGCAAGCACATCCACCGTTTCGTCATTCAGCACATAATCATTATGCAAAATTCCGCAATGACCGTGTGTGGTATATGCACAGGCGCAAACATCCGTAATGACAAAAAGGTCATCTTTAAATTCGCTTTTTAACTCTCTAACCGCATTTGCGACCACGGAATTTTGGCTGTAACAAGAACTTGCGTCTTCAGACTTTTCTTCGCCAACGCCAAACAACAAAACTTTATTTACTCCAAGTTTCAGGCCTTTTTCAACATCTTTAATTAATGTGTCTGCCGAAAAATGATTGATTCCAGGCATGGCATCAATACCATGAGTAACCTGAGAACCCGGAACTACAAAATAAGGATAAACAAACATATCCTTTGATAACCGTGTTTCGGCAACCATTTCTCTGATAACCGGAGTTTTTCTTAATCTTCTGGGACGAATAATCATAAACTTTCCTTGCGGATATTTTTATTTTTTGGATTACAATCCGAACACTGCTTCTGCAAGTCCGATCTCATCCGGTGAAAATGGAAGAACATAGTTTACTCCCATTTCGTCAAATTTCTTTCCTGTTGAATTTCCGATACAAACAACTTTCTGCCCAGGCTCTAAAAGGTTGTCAGCAAAATAAGCTTCCACATTAGAGGGACTGGTAAAGATCAGAACTTCGGCCATCGAAGGTTCCACGCTCTTCTCCATCACGGTTTCGTAAACCGGAAGATCTATAATTTTTGTATCCTCCGATAAAGATTTTTGTACAGTTCTTAAAGATTCCTTTGCACCCGGAAAGAGAACATTTAATCCTTTAGCAACCTGAGCGAATTCTTCAGCAATATTATTCGTGTCAATTCCTTCGCCTTCGCCATTAAAATCTGCAGTTTTTCCAAATCTGCGAAGCATATCTTCTGAAGCACGCCCTAAAACAGCATACTTTACTTTCTTACTTAAACTTGGATTCAGCTGGAAAAAATATTCAATCGCATTTTTGCTACTAAAAAATATCCAGTCCACATTCCGCAAAATAAACGGATCAAGCTTGTTTATAGTAGGGAAAGTTTTTATTAAAGACCGGTCTTCAATTTCGATGGAATGTTTTTCCATCGCCTTGCGCAAATAACTGCTCTCGGGCAAATGCCGGGTTATAAATAATGTAGATGGAAATTTCCTTTCGGGAGAAAATTTAGCAACAATTTTTTCTGCCAAACCTTCTGTGCAATTAGTTTGCATAAATAAGCGATCCGGAAACTCGTCGCCCTCGTTTGCTTTTGAGGTCCAAACCTGGTAAACACCATTTTCTTTTCTGCAATAACTTCCCAAAGGCATATGACAACCACCATCAAACATATTCAAAACCTTACGTTCAACGGCAATTTCTTCGGCAACGTTGGCATGATTTAATGCCTGTAGTTTATCAAAAAGCTCCTCATCTTTTTCGCGAATCTGAATAGCCAATACTCCCTGTGCCGGTGCCGGAATTAATTCTGTGGGATCTATTTCAACCACATGAAATTCTGAGAGATCGATATTTAAACGCTCCACTCCTGCTTTTGCAAGCATAATGGCGTCATAATCTTCATTACGCAACTTTTGAATGCGGGTAGGAACATTTCCTCTCAACTCTTCAATCTCAAAATCTGGCCGAACAGCTAATAATTGTGCCTTACGGCGATTTGAGGAAGTGCCCACCATTGCGCCGTATTTAACCGCGAATTTCTGCTGCAGATCCACACAATCTTTTAAGATCAGTAATAATTCAGAAGGGTCTTCGCGTTCAGAAACGGCAGCAATTTTTAAACCTGCCGGATGATTGGTTGGTAAATCTTTATGCGAATGCACTGCCAGATCTATACTTCCCGCCAATAATTCTTCTTCGAGTTCTTTAGTAAAAAAACCCTTTCCTTCCAGTTTATCAAAACTCAGATTCACCAATCTGTCGCCCTGAGTTTTAATAATTTTCAACTCTGCATCAACACCGATTTCTGCCAGCCGGCTTTTTACAAAATTTGCCTGCCATAGTGCTAAATCGCTTCCACGTGTTCCTATCGTAATTTTTCTCGTCACCTTATAAAAAAATAGTTTGGGATAAAATTAAACCAAACAATGTAATTGAAGAATATTTATGAAAAAAGCTGCTGTCAGATTAAGCGTCAACATTTTTTACGAGGATATCTTTGGCCATAATCATGGGCACGCTGATATATTTTTTCTCCATATAGTTGATGATCTTTTCTACAACTTCTCTTGAATCGCTATCAAGAGCCTGTAAATCGTCAGCAAAAATAGAGTTCATCGCAAACTGCTTTATCTCCTTAATCTTTTCGGGAACTTCCCTCATTGCAATCTCTATACGGCGTTGCTTCAAAATAGGTCTGAATTCCAGAATATTTTGTTGAATAATTCTTTCGGCATGTATCAATTCCTCATACCTAACCTGTAAATTCTTATTCGCAATATCCTGTAAACTATAAACTTCTATAAAATGAACCAGATTGTTTTCTAAAACTTCCGGAGCGGTATCATTTGGGACCGCTAAATCAACAATTACTTTCTTTTCTGTATCGCCGTTAAGCAATGAAGTATAAATTTCATTGGTTATAACCGGCTCGGTGGCACTTGTGCAGGTAATAATAACATCAAAACCTTTTTTGTAAGTTTTTAAATCTTCCAGATCAAATGCTTCTCCATTCAAATCATGTGCTAACTCCTGTGCTTTGGAAAGCGTGCGGTTAAAAATGGCGAAATTGGAATA
>JBDTLL010000210.1:0-4486 GCA_039934815.1 Daejeonella sp.
TCTAATTTGCTCTACAAATTCCTCCATTGCCCTACCGGGATCTTGTTCTTTCATAAAGTTTTCTCCTATCAAAAATCCGTTAAAACCTGCTTTTTTTAAGTCGATAACTGTTTCGGGTTTGCTCAGTCCACTTTCAGAAATTTTCAAAAACTGATCAGGAATTTCAGAAAGGAGTTTATATGAATGATCCAGGTTTACTTCAAACGTACCAAGGTTCCTATTGTTTACGCCAATTGCATCCAGTTCTTCGCACAGGCTTCTCTTTAGTTCTTCCAAATTATGAACTTCCAGAAGCACGTTCATATTTAAAGATTTAGCAAACCTTGCCATTGTTTGAACCTGAATAGGTGTTAAAATAGATGCGATCAATAAAACAATATCTGCGCCCCAGGCTTTGGCTTCCAAAATTTGATATTCGTCAAGCATGAAATCTTTACGAAGAATTGGAATTTCATTCACCTTTCTCGCTTCAACCAAATCTGCCGGTTGGCCCGAAAAAAAGTGCACGTCGGTTAAGACAGAAAGCGCTGAGGCTCCGGCATGATTGTAAGCCTGTGTTACTTCCTGAACAGTTGAGTGATCATTGATTATTCCTTTTGACGGAGAGGCACGCTTAAATTCAGCAATGATTCCCTTTCGGTTTTCATCCAGAATAAAATCCCGCATGGAAAAACATGCCCTCGGAAAGTATTCTGATTTTTCAAGCTCGGAAACTGCAATTTCAGCTTTTGCCGCTTCTATTTCCAGCCACTTCCTATCTACAATTTTATCCAGAATATTGCCTTGTCGTGGCATAGAATTTTGATTGAACATTACAATTATATTTTTAACCAGTTTTCAATTAACAGTTTGCCGTGTTCTGTAAGAATAGATTCCGGATGAAACTGAACGCCTCTAACGTTATATTCTCTATGACTTAAAGCCATAATTACTCCATTTTTATCTTCTGCAGTTAATTTTAGCTCTGTCGGGAAATCTGCTTTATTTACCGCCCATGAATGGTAACGGCCTACTTTAAATTCCCCGGGGAAATTTTGGAACAACAATTCCTCATTATCTACCACATCAATTTGGGTTGCCCTGCCGTGAACCGGTTTCTCCAGATTGTAAATTGAGCCGCCAAAAACTTCGGCCATAGCCTGCATTCCCAAGCAAATACCTAAAATACTTTTTGTAGGGGAATAAGTTTTAATAACTTCTAAAAGCAAACCGGCTTCAGATGGAATTCCGGGACCCGGCGAAAGTAAAATTTTGTCGAATTGCTCGATATCTTTCAAATCAAACTTATCATTTCGCCAAACGGTGGCCTCGTTTCCTGTTTCATTTAAAAGATGAACCAGATTAAACGTAAAAGAATCGTAATTATCAATTACCAAAATATTTTTTCTGATCTCGCTCATTTTAAATCGTTTCAGCCATTTCCATTGCTTTACGCAATGCCATTATTTTATTATTCACTTCCTGTAATTCGCTTTGCGGATCTGAATCTGCAACGATACCGGCACCTGCACGATAGTGCAACGTATTATTTTTGCTTAAAAAAGATCTGATCACAATGGCATGATTAAAATCGCCATTGAAACCCATAAAACCGATAGCGCCGCTGTAAAAACTACGGGCGGTGGTTTCATATTTATCAATCAATTGCATGGCCATATATTTTGGAGCGCCACTCAGGGTTCCGGCCGGATACGTATCGCCAACCACATGAAATGGATTTACGCCGTCCTGCATTTTACCCGTTACTTTAGAAACCAGGTGTATTAAATGCGAATAATATTGAACTTCTTTAAAAGAATTTACTTCCACCTGTTCGCAATGCCGGCTCAGATCATTTCTGGCCAGATCAACAAGCATAATATGCTCCGCGTTTTCTTTGGGATCGTCCTTTAATTTTTCTGCCAGTTCGGCGTCAAGCAAATCATTTCCGGTTCTTTTAAACGTTCCGGCAATTGGATAAATGGATGCTTTATTATTGCTGATTGTCAATTGCGCTTCCGGCGATGAGCCGAATAATTTATAGTCTCCGTAATCGAAATAAAATAAATACGGTGAAGGATTAATAGAACGCAATGAACGATAAACATTAAATTCATCACCCAAAAACGAGTTTTTAAATGCTCGTGAAGGAACTATCTGAAAAACATCGCCACGGAAAATATGCTCTTTCATCTTTTCAATTACATTGATGAATTCCTCATCGCTAAAATTAGAGCTTTCCTCGCCGTTTAAACTAAACTTGTATTCGGGGAAGTTTTTGTTCTGAATTAAATATTCAATTTTCTCCAGATCATCCGGCTCATCTTTATTTAAGCGATGCTCCAGAATGTGCAATTCGTTTTTAAAATGATCTATCGCGATGATGTATTTGTAAACATGATATTGCAATAGGGGAATTTCTGTTTCCGATTTTTCGCGTTTACGCAATTTCAAATCCTCAAAATATTGAATGGTTTCATAACTGAAATAACCAAACAAACCGTTGCTGATAAATTTGTAGCCATCAACACTACTCTCTTCAAAATGACCACAAAATTCTGTTATCTCCTTTTTAAGATCCAGGTTTTCAGCGTCCAGCTCAATGACTTTATCGTCCGGAAAATATTTGGTTAACTTTTCATTCTCCAGTTTAATTCCTGCAATCGGATCAAAACAAACATAACTCATACTGTCTTCCCGGCTATGGTAATCTGAACTTTCCAGCATCACCGTATTGGGGAAAACATCGCGTAAACGCAAATAAATACTTACCGGCGTGGTTGTATCTGCCAGTAAACGTTTATGAGCCGTGTAAAATTTATATTTTTTCATCAGTGGGATTTGAGGATTTAATTTAAAAACTAAGCAAACAAAAAGCACAAAAAAACCCGACGAGGTTTAGGCGTCGGGTTAAGATTAAAGTTTAGGTTGATTTTATCTTATATACATGCGCCGGCGCTTCCTTTTTGCAAAGGCCACCAGATTGTGCATGTATTTAAATTCAGATTCATCGTTCACAAAAATATAAAGAAATATATACTATGCAAGTTTATTTGAAATTAGGCAGCCGTTCCAATCAACGGGCGACCACTTTGGTAAACAGCCGCCAGAATAACTAAAATTGCTAATCCGTAATAAATGGCAATTGCACGGTGCTTGTTCAGGCCATCTAAAGCTTTTTTAGATCGGGAGTGTCCAACAGTGATTAAAATAACCGCAAAAAGCATCATCACTAAATGTTCAACTGTCCAGTAACGGGTCATACTATCTTTCATGGCGTTTCCCATATCGGCGTATTTTACCAGCGGACTTACAAAATAAAGCGCAATACCTACCAGCAATTGAATGTGTGCAGAAATCAGGGTGAATAAATTCACCTTGCGGTTAGTTTCGGTATATGGTTTTTTATTAAAAAGACCAACAACTGCCATAATAATAGCAAGTACAATTAAAACTAAAACGATGTACCTGAAACCTGAATGAAATCCTAATAATATTTTATACATAAAAAATGATTTTTTTGGGTTCTCAAAGAAACATAAAATTACTTGTAAGAAAAATTTAATATATTAAAGGCCTAAAATTGCAAGATAAGCTGTAACACTAATTTTACTACCCGGACCGATTACAGTGCTTGTATTCTGCTATTTTCGGAATCTTTTTAGAAACATAGTTAATTGGAACAACAGCCCTAACCGAAAGATAAGCGTTGAAAACCAGGCTAAAATTTCATGACCATTAAAAACAAATTATATACAAATGAAAAAAATCCTACTGTTTAGTTTTTTACTACTGATGTGTTTCAGCACGTATGCGCAGGAAACCTATCCGGTTAACGGCTCGCATGATGTTCGGCCGGGCATGGTCGCATTTACCAATGCCAATCTGGTAATTAATGCCGACCAAACCATTAGCAATGGAACCATGCTTGTTAAAGGCCAAAAGATTGAAGCTATTGGTCAGAATATTAATATCCCGAAAGGTTATATCGTTGTAGATTTGAAAGGCAAATACGTTTATCCTTCCTTAATTGATGCTTTTTCTAATTACGGTTTGCCCGAAGTTCCTCGTCAGTCTTTTAATTTTGGCCGTCGCGAAGTTTATACTTCAACTAAAAAAGGTGCTTTCGGCTGGAATGAAGCTATCAGACCAGAAATGAATGCACAATCCGTTTTCGCGGTAAACGCAAAAAAGGCTGAAGAATTAAAGAAACTTGGTTTCGGTACAGTTCATTCTATAATTATGGACGGAATTGCCCGCGGAACTTCTGTTGTGGCAACTTTAGATGATGAACGTGAAAATCAGGTGATCATTAATAAAGAAGCTGCCGCAAATTATTCATTTAAAAAAGGAACAGCTGCTACCGATTATCCTTCATCGTTAATGGGTGCGATTGCACTTTTGCGCCAGACCTATTATGATGCGCAATGGTACAACACACAGAAAAAAGAGTACAATATTTCTTTACAGGAATTCAACCGTCAGCAGAATTTACCGCAGGTATTTG
>JBDTLL010000211.1:0-4471 GCA_039934815.1 Daejeonella sp.
ACTTTTTATTTTCCGTTATATATGCCATCCGCAAAGCTATTTCCTGTGTGAGATTAGCGCAATAAGCGCTTTTATAAAAAACAGGGAAAACACTCAACGGAAAATTCCTGGCAATCATCTTCAAAAGGCCGGCTGTTTTTTTTAGAAAGCTGGTTTCGCGATGAACAACTAATTGGGGAAACAACTGCTCCCTGTAGATACTGAGATAGGCATTGGCCTTCCCAAAAGACCTCCTCAATTTTAGATAGTACCGCCAGTCCATTCTGCCTGGTGGCAGAAAATGTTTGAAGGTGAGTGTAGTATCTAAATATATTTTATAACCCGCCAAAGAAACAAGCATGCTGATCTCTGTATCGCCGCCCGAAACAAGGCTATTACCTTTTCTGTCTGAAAGTATAAAATCAAAATCATCTTTAATGCGCTCTGTGAAAACCGCTTTACGCATAGCCATGCCTGCTCCATACACTGATTCTACGTAACCTGTCTCCCTGCCTTCTGCACCTATAGCATATCCAAAGCCATTCAACTCGTTAAACCAGTCAGGTACTGCTATCTCAAACACAGCTTCGCCTACGCCTCCGATCAACGCTACTTCTGGCTTTGTCCCAAACAGGTAATTCACTTTATATAAATACTCTTCACACAGCCAATTATCATCATCGCAAAAAACTACATATTCATACTTGCCCGATGCAATTCCTTTTTCTCTTGCAAAACTTAAACCCGCCTTATCCTCATTTACAATATGCAGCGGGAAAGGTTCCCCAAGAGCTGCCCATGTTTGAACTGCAACCTCCACAGTATCATCAGTGGAATTATTATTCACGAGAATTATCTCGCAATCTATATCGGATATTGATATTTGTTGGGATAACGCTTTAAGTGTTTGAGGTAATTTATCAGAGCTGTTGTAGCAACATATAATAACTGAGATTGCCATTAACTATACATTCAGTGGTTTAAAGAGAAATTTTATTTTAAACCATATCATATACAAAGGAACAAGTGTGCCGGCGTTGATAGCATTTTTAATAAATTGGAGATTCGTTTTCAAAGAATATTTTTCTGATGCAAATCTGAAAGCCCATGTCCGGTCGTTTTTATCAAAGAAACCAAAACTTTCCGGGTAACATTTTTTAATAAATCCGTAAACTTTTATGCCTTCTAAAAAAAGCAACCCCTTTTTCTTCGCACCACCGGAAACATTGTGCGCATGCGTTCGAAAGCTATTAAGGTTTTCATTCAAATAAAACAGCTCAGATTGCTGGAGAATTTTTATCCAGAAAATCCAGTCGCCACAATAAGTCAGCCGTGTAATATTTTTGGACAGGGGAAGCGACACCAATGATTTTTTAAACACAACAGCGCTTGCATTATAAATGTGATTTCCCCTGATCATCTTCTGTAAAATAAAATCCCTTCCTTTATAACCCCGGCTGGCATCTTCTACGGCATCAAAGTCATGAACAACGCCTTTCTCATCTATCCACCTGGAGGCGCACTGAAATAAACCAAGTGATACATTATTAGTAAAAGCAAGTACGGCTTTTTCCAGGAAGGTATTTTCCATTACATCATCACTTTCAGCAATCCAAACCAGTTCCCCGCCCGCCAGCATTAATCCCTTCTCCCACTGCAGAAAGGTACTGCCGCTATTCGTTTCATTATAAGCAATATGAGCAACCCGGGCGTTCCCCCGGTAGCCCTCAATTATTTCCTTACTGTTGTCTGTTGAATTGTCATCCAGTATTATTAATTCAAAATCCTGGAAAGTCTGGCTAAGCACACTATCTATCCGCTGCCTTAGAAACGGGGCGTGATTATAATTGGGAATGATTACGGAAATCTTTGGCATCAGCTCAAAGAATTATTAAAATGACTCAACAGCTCTTCAACAATCAGCTTATCATTGGAATACGAAAGTATTTTTTGCCTGGCGCGCTTCCCCAGCGAAGATCTAAGCTGGTCGTCCGTCTTTAGCTGAATAATGGCATCAGCCATACTTTCAACATCAAGATAGTCTATCGCGATCCCCGCATCATTTTCCGAAAACTCAGGGATGCCGCCTGCACCCGAAAAGTATATACATGGTATTTCATGATAGGCAGCTTCCAGCACAACTAATGGAAAAGCATCTTCCCGTGACGGCAAAGCCAGCACATCCAATTGGGAAAGATAAGGTTGTATGTCCCGTATAGGTTCTATGAAAGTAAAATCATTTTCCAAACCGAGCTTTACCAGGTCATTCCTTAAAATGGAATATTCAATCGATTGTGCGTTTGCGCCAATCCAAACAAAATGTATATCGGTAATTTTCTTATCGTGAATAATTTTTTTAGCTATCAATGGTAAAAATTCATATCCCTTACGCCAATGTAAAGTACCGCAGCAGCCAACTAAAAACTTATTCCCCCCTATTCGCTTTATATTCATGTCAGCCCCACACTCAATATTTTTTCGATCATGTGGTTTTGGGATTACGTATTTTAAACCGGCGAATTTTTCTTCTCCTATATTATAGTCTTTGATAAAGAAATTCTTTACTGCCATGGAGGGAACAAATATCTTTTCTGAAATATTGTTTAGATAACCTACCTCTTCCACGGAAGATAAAATATCAGTAATTACCTGCATCTCATGAAAATAACTAAATACTCTTTTGCCATTCAACGGCAATTGCTTTAATAAAGAAGCATTGGTGACAGTGTTATTAAAAATGATGTCGGCTTCATCAATCGCTTTAAAAATATTTTCCTGGTTTTTTTCTCGTCTTGTAACTCGTTTAATACCCACTTTGTTTAAAAGTCTGTTTCTTACCCTGGAAAAAATCGTCTCGCTAAAAGCAAGATTCCAAATATAGGTTTTGCCAAACTTTTCAAATTCACTTACAAGCTCGCCCCCATTTTTTAAAAGGATATATATATCGAGATCTGAATGAATTTTTACCTGCTCAACCAAACGAAGCAATAATATGGGAGCCCCGGTTCGGTCGGCTTCATGGGATATAAAAACTATTTTCCTCATGAAGTCTCACATTCCTGTAGAATTTCCATAATTCGTTCCGAAAAAAAATGAACCGATTGATCAGGCCGCAAAGCTCTTATTTTTTTGCCTGCAGCAATTCCCATATTCTCCCATTTTTCTCTTTGCTCCCATGCTCTTTCCATTGCCTCGTCCAGGCCTCCTTCTGTAGCGTCATGTGCAATAAAGCCGGTTACATTATCCTCAACTATTTCTGAAGCGCCTCCCACATCAGTAACAATGGCGGCCCGGTTAAAAGAGAGAGCCTCTATCAAAGCCAGCGACTGCCCTTCCATCCGGGAAGGCAATATCATTAATTGATTCTGCTGCCACACGGTCGCTACATCTGTCGTATAACCTTTTAAATGAATATTGTTAATTTCAAACAAAGCAATTTGCTGTGCAAGAATGGAAACATGCGGGCCATCGCCATAGAGATTAAATGCGACAGGCCTGTTTTTCCATTTGGAAGTGTTTAGCACTCTTAACAGCATATCAAGCCCTTTATGAAAACATTCTATCCTTCCAACAAATGCGATGCTATAATTTACACCCGACGGGTAACTGGTACCATTAGCCGAAACTACCAGCGGATTGGAAACGACTTCATTATTCCCGCAGGAATATGCTAACATGAATTCATGTAATTCCATATTTCGCCTTGAAACAAAAAAGTTTTTTAAAGACTTTTCGTACCCTTTTTTTAACCTTTGTTGAAGGTCATCATTCAGCCAAAGCCAATGCACCTCACTTACAAGCTGGGTAAGAGTAACAAACTTTGCCTGGAACCGGCTGCACAATTCTATCATGTCAGGAGAAGCGATACTGCTTCCTTGTGAGATTACAACCAGGGCGGGTTGTATGTTTTTAAAATACCCCGCTAATACATCATTGGTTTTAAAAACGGTAACAACCCTGTTTGCGAGGCGGCGAATGCGGGATAATTTTGAATGGCGATATCGCAGGTCAATAAAAAAATGCAGGCTATGTTTTAGTTCAGAAATTTTAAGATGATCATAATTAACCGCTGCGGAAACAGCATGCCCCTGGCTTGCTAAATATTTGGCTGATTCATACCAAAGCAATTCACTGCCACTCCAAATTTCATTAGTCGATATAAATAATATGTTAGCCTTAAACGGTTCTTTCATTTATGATGATATCCGTGTTCGGTTTTTCTAAACTAAATGTGATCGTCATTTATCCCGGTATAATATGCTTAAGCCAGGATGGGTGTATCTTTCGCACTAATTTTATCAATGAGGATTTACCCAGGAGATCTATTTTTTGCTGCAGATCAGTAAGTTTTTTATGTTCATCGCTTATAAAGGCATACTCTGTATCCAGATACTTTAATCTCTCTGCTATGATAAGTTCATCGCTTCCCGGCCTTGAGCTAATGCCGCCCAATGCATATATTGTGATAATCCTGTTTACATGCACATAGCTG
>JBDTLL010000212.1:0-4469 GCA_039934815.1 Daejeonella sp.
GGCGCATCTTCCGCGGAGCGTAAGCAAATAATTACTAATTCATTTTCTGAATTTTTCAGATTCGGGAAAGTATTTGTTGAAAATGACCTGTTTGCGGCAGCATTGGCTAGTTGCAAAGATCAGAAAGGAATTGTGGGTGTATTGGGAAGCGGTTCAAATGCGGGTTATTTTGATGGTAAAAAAATAAAAGCTAATAATTTCGGTTTGGGCTACATTTTAGGTGACGAAGGTTCTGCCAATTACCTGGGAAAAAAAGTTCTAAAGTTATTTCTGAATGATAACCTTCCGGAAGATCTCTTATTAAAATTTACTAAAAAATACGACCTGGACAGGAAACAAATTTTAGACAAAGTTTACAGGCAGAAACAACCCGCGTTATTTTTGAGCTCGTTTAGTGACTTTTTAATTGAAAATAAAGAAAGCGATTTTGTTAAAGAGTTGGTTTGCAACGGATTTACTATATATTTTCAGACGTATATTTCACCTTTAAAAAAACAATTTCCCAACGTTCCTATTCATTTAGTAGGAACTATAGCATCAGATTTTGAAGATTGGCTTTATCAGTCAGCCAGCAAGGAAGGCATTTCTATCGCCTCCGTAATTAAAGAACCTATATATAATGTGTTAAATTTTTATTTTAATAAAATATAATATGAAGATTGGAATTAATGGATTTGGCCGTATCGGCCGATTAGCTTTCAGAGCTGCAATTGAGCGTGAAGGTATTGATGTTGTTGGAATAAATGATCTGGTTGAACCGGATTATATGGCCTATATGTTAAAATACGATTCTACCCACGGTCCTTTTAAAGGTACTGTAGAAGTTAAAGACGGACATTTAGTGGTTAACGGAACTACAATTCGCGTTACTGCAGAAAAAGATCCGGCTAATTTAAAATGGGATGAAGTTGGTGCCGAAGTTATTATTGAATCAACGGGTTTATTCTTAACTCAGGCAGATGCGCAAAAGCACATTCAGGCTGGGGCAAAAAAGGTAGTTATGTCTGCTCCTGCAAAAGATGATACGCCAACTTTTGTAATGGGCGTAAATCATAAAGATTTAAAGGCAGATCAGAATATCGTTTCAAATGCATCTTGCACAACTAATTGCCTTGCTCCTATCGCCAAAGTTTTGAATGATAAATTCGGAATTTTAGAAGGATTAATGACAACCGTACACGCAGCAACCGCAACGCAAAAAACAGTTGACGGACCGTCTGCGAAAGACTGGCGTGGTGGCCGTGGTGCTTACCAGAATATTATTCCATCTTCAACAGGTGCGGCCAAAGCGGTTACTCTGGTTATTCCAGACTTAAAAGGGAAACTGACGGGTATGGCCTTTCGTGTTCCGGTTGCCGATGTTTCTGTTGTTGACCTAACTGTTCGTTTAGAAAAAGGTGCAACGTACGAGGAGATTAAAAAAGCAATGAAAGATGCTTCTGAAGGTGAATTGAAAGGTATTTTAGGTTATACTGAAGATGATGTTGTTTCTACAGATTTTCTGGGTGATGCCCGCACATCCATTTTTGATGCCAAAGCAGGTATTGCTCTGAATGATAATTTTGTAAAAGTTGTTGCATGGTATGATAATGAGTGGGGCTATTCCAATAAAATTATCGACCTGGTACAATGCGTTGGTTCAGCAAAATAAACTAACTGAAATAATCAAAAAATGCCCTGTTTCAATTTGAAGCAGGGCATTTTTTTTTAAAAGCAGGTCCGCAAATATCTTTAAAACTATTTTCGGGATTCATTCATATAGTTGGTTAAGGCAACTATTCCTGTTTTTTGAGGATATTGGAAAGATGCGCAACCAGTTCCCGTAATTGTTGCGGCGGATTTGATTCATCAAAGCTGGAAGATTCGTACGACTCATTTTTTGTTCGAATGCAAACCTGCGCTATATAACTTGCGTCAACTTGCGATTTGCCTGGTTTTGAAGAATAAGTTGCTAAACGGTTGAGCTCTATACCCTTCAAATTTTCGAGGAGTAATTTCCATTCCCTATCACTGGTTTTAACCTTCTTCGTTTCACCGTTAACTTCCGTACTCGTATTTTCAGAACTCACTCTAATAACTTTCGAACTTCCTCGTGTCCTCAGTGTCAGTTCAATAGATTCAATATCTTTTGACTGCAGACTTTGCAGAGAGATTGGAAATAATAGGATTAGTATCAAAGATTTCATGATAATGTAGCTAGGTGACTGAAAATAAAAAAAGGCTCTCTTTAAAGAGAACCTTCTTAAATTAATTTCGTTTTGTTTTATTGAACAAAGCTAAATCTTGCGCCATCTGATGCAAAAATAGCACGAGTACGATCTTTTTGTCCGTTTGTAAACATATACATACAAGGATCATCAGTGTAATCCATGTAATTCATAGTCATATTTGTTTGACTGCATTTAACAGTTGGGAAAGCTGGGCATCCGTAATTTGGGCTGTCAGAACCCGGAGTATCCGCCACATAATCATCAACACCGCAACCACCATCGCCCCAAATATGACGAAGATTTAACCAGTGACCAATTTCATGCGTTGCAGTTCTGCCCTTGTCATACGGAGCAGAAACATAACCTGCATTTCCAAAATAGTTTGGACCAATTACTACACCATCAGTAGAAGCGTTACCACCCGGAAACTGTGCATAGCCTAAAATTCCTCCACCTATGTTACAAACCCATATATTTAAGTTATGAGCCGGATCAATAGCGTCAACACCGCCTCTTTTAGAAGATTTCATAGCGTCGCGTGTTCCCCATGAAGTTTTCTTTGAAGCAGTACGATCAACGCCAGCCAATGTGTAGTGAATGTTCATGTTTGAAACTGTTGAACTAAAAACACCTGGAGTTTGATTCACATCCGCATTAGTTGCGCTAAAATCTTTGTTTAGTACATCGATTTGAGATTGAATTTGTGCCGTACTGATATTTTCAATTGCTTTATTGTAAATAACATGCACATAAACCGGAATTTCAACTGTTCCTGTAAATGGAGTCGCTTTAATACCTGTTTTCAAATCCTTTTTTCCGCTTAAAAAGCGTGATGTTTGTTCTTCAATTGCATTCATCTGCAATAACAACTGAGGATTTTCTTTGATGTTTGCAGCTAACACTTCCATTGATCCGCAATTACGACCTGTTGGTGTAACGTCCAATGTGGTTAATTCCTGGTCAACGTTCTGATTGACGTCTGCATTTTTGGAACATGAAGCAGCAGTAAGAAGTACTACCGCAAATGTTAAAGCCTTGTAGGTCTTGTTCATATAAATTAGTTTAGTTGAGAATTGTAAGTTATAAACTATTGGAACAAAACCACATATTAAAAAAAAAATAATCCGAGCATTTCAAGACCTGTTTAATAACATGAATTCGATGTAGATGAACACTTATTTTTCTTTAATATTTCCCATGTCCACATCATTAATAAACCCGATAACACCGTCCATAAATACTTTCTGATCATCCCACATGGCCAGATGACTTCCATTTGGACAATACAAATATCTGCCGGATTGAACCTGTGTGCTCATCCATTTCATATGTTCCGGATCCATAGTATCATATTTTGCACCTACAGTTAACGTTGGAACTTTAATCTTTGGAAGATCTGCTCTTCTGTCCCACTTTATTAATCGTCCACCTGTTTTAAACTCACTTGGGCCCTGCATCATCACGTAAATCTCTTCGTTTACATGCTTAAAACTTCGAACAACCGGATCCGGCCATGGATCTAAACGACACAAATGTTTCGTATAATATTCACTTAAAACCATCGCCTGGTAAGTTGAATCTTTGTACATTCCTTTGTTTTCGAAATTCTGCAAGGAATCAACTAACGATTTTCTCATTTGACTTCTAAGCACCCCATTATATTTTTCGTATTCCGGAATACTTGCCATCATATTGCAGATAATAAGTCCTTTTAAATTTTGCTGATATTTTAAAGCGTATTCCATTGCTAAAATTCCACCCCAGGAATTTCCCAACAGATAAAAATTATTTTTATCCATATTCAACGCAACTCGTACTTGCTCTACCTCTTCTACAAATCGCTCAGTTGTCCATAAAGTACTGTCTTGTGGCTGGTCGCTGTAATAAGAACCCAACTGATCATACTCAATCATTTCAAAACCTTGTTTAGGGAAAAAGCTTTCGAAACATTCCATGTATTCATGCGTCATTGCAGGACCGCCATGAAGCAGCAAAATTTTAATACGCGGATTATTGCCGATTCTTTTCGTCCAAACTTTGAATTTCCCTTTCGGAGTATTCACTTCAATCATTTTAACTCCACCAGATTGAACGCCGGTATCTACCGGAGCGAAATATTCCTGAAGAGACATTCCGGTTTCAGGTAAAGAAATTCCAGATTTCTGCTGACAAGCAGAAAAGAGAAATAATGATATTACCAACAGACTTAAATACTTCATATATTAAAAATTAGGATTCTATTTTTCGTAAAACCAATCC
>JBDTLL010000213.1:0-4456 GCA_039934815.1 Daejeonella sp.
CTGAATTCTTTTGCGTGATTGATAATTTCTTCAGAAGGGTTATTTGATCGGTAATTCTTCATTCCTGTTTCAAATACATCTTGCATATGCTCATCATCGAAATTATCGAAGTAATAAGCCAGTTTTCCTCCAATTTCTGGCAAAGATGTTAGTTTAGAAAGGAACACAGGCTTGCCAAAATACATTGCTTCGATCACCGGAATCCCAAAGCCTTCTGCTTTTGAAGGTAATGAAAATGCCGTACAATGTTTGTAATACCAGTATTTGTCCTGCTTTGAAATATTACCAAGTATTTTAACTCTGTTTAAAACATTAAACTTTTTGGCCTCAGCTAAGATTAGGGCTTTGTAGTTATCATCAACTTTACCGGCAATGACTATTTCCATTTCATTTTTTGCCAACAGGCAGGGTAATACATGGAAATTCTTTTTTTCATTTACTGTGCCCAGCGCAAGTATAAATTCTCTATTGGGTTTATAAACGGGGTTTTCATGTTCAGGAAATTCTTCAACATCACAACCATTATAAATCACTGTTATTGGCTTATCTGTTTTTAAATGCTTCAAAATATCTGATTTTGTAAACTCAGAAATTGCTACAATATGATCAGCTAAATCAATGCTTTTTTGATGTTTTTTTAATAGCGACAACCTTTTCGATTCTCTTTTTTCCTCATATAGAAAATTCAGGTCATGGATTGTTAACAGACATTTAATTTTTCTGCTGCGAGGAGGCATGTACCACGAAGTTTGATGGGTAGAATGCCATATATCAATTTCGCTGTTAAGCTTTGGAAAAAGAAGTTTATGAAAACTTTTTTGATCGATAAATTCAAGAGATTCTGTAAAATAATGCTGATCTGAAGGAGCTAAGTAGAAAGTGACATCATCGTTTTGAGCCTGAGTTTTTACCAAGTTTAGGCCCAATTTATAGCAGTATTCAAACAATCCGGTATACGGATATCTCATTCTCTCACAATCCAGCGCTATTCTCATTTAATTTAAAATATTCCTTTAGGATAAAATTTCATAATTTTTATACTCACCCAAACGCCAGCCGGTTTTATCTTCTAAAAACTGCAAAAATTTGCGCCGTAAATTCATTTTATTTTTAACAGTGCTTGGATCAATCTCAAATTTCCAGTTTCCGGCGTCGATACGTTTTTGCATAACTTTGGGATGCGAGCTCTCAAAACGAATGAGTCTGTCCGCATTGCCATATTCGAACTCTGATGCCGCCGGCAAACGTTCTTCTATCCAGGCATCCGCCTGATAAAATTTATTGAAGTTTCTTACTTTATTTTGGAGACCTTTTGGTGGTTTTACCCAACCATAATGATAGATGTAAGCATCAATAGGTTTGACCTTAATTTTCCGGTTCTCCAATCGAAAACCCTGCGCATCCCGGTAGGAATGAACTTTTGGATTAAATTTTAAAATTCGTATTTCATTGCGATACCATCTTCTGCTGGAAGCTATAAAATCATATGAACCATAAAAATGGAGATATTTAAAAAGCAATCCTTCAACTTGGGGGTCATTTTGGTTCTCCTCCATCGCTTTTTTTATAGCGGGTAGATATTTTTCATGAACGCATTCGTCGCCCTGAATGTAAAAGGCCCAGTCTGTATCCGGCGAAATGGCGGCGTACGCTTTATCGGTTTCCATTGCAAATGTTCTTCCGCCTTCGCGGATAGAATTATCCCAAACAGTTTCGATAATTCTGATTTTAGGAGAATTTATATTTTGAATTAAGGATAGAGTTTCATCTTCCGATTTTCCGACAGCAACTACAAATTCATCGCAAATGGGCAAAATAGAATTAATAGCTTCAACAATTGGATAGTCGTTTTTAACTGCATTGCAAATAAATGTAAAACCCGAAACTTTCATTAAATCTGATTAACCTGTATGTTAAAAATGATAAACGCCAAAGGTAATAATTTAGCCTAATCTCTCTTTATCGGTAAACTTTGTAATCTGGAATAAAAACAGCTTTTTTGTATATGCCCGTTGTAAATCTCAAATTTCCTATTAAACCTGAGCAATATAAAATTATTGCGAGGTCGTTAACTATAGTCGAAAACGATTTATCCGGCTCCGAAGAAATTCTCAAAAACTTAAATTTCAGCAAAAATTCTACAATTATCGGGATCACCGGTCCTCCGGGAGCTGGGAAAAGTACGCTTGTGAATGAAATAATTAATACGCTTTCTAAAGAAAATAAATTGGTTGCGGTTCTAGCTGTCGACCCTACTTCGCCCTTTAATTTAGGGTCGTTATTGGGAGATCGTATCCGGATGATGGAGCAATTTAACAAGCCAAATGTTTATATCCGTTCCATTGCTACAAGAGGATCTTTGGGAGGGTTATCCGCTAAAACCATAGAAATGGTAGATGTGTTGCGCTCTTGCGGATTTGACTATATCATTGTAGAAACCGTTGGTGTGGGTCAGTCGGAAGTTGAAATTGTAGGTTTGGCAGATGTTACCGTTGTGGTTATGGTTCCCGAAGCCGGAGACGAAATACAAAGTATAAAATCGGGATTAATGGAGATAGCGGATATTTTCGTGGTAAATAAAGCGGATAGAGAGGGTGCAGATGTATTTGCCAACAACTTAAAAAAACTGGTTCACCAGAAATCTAAAAAAGTTCCGGTATTAAAAACCATTGCCGATAAAGGAGAAGGTGTTGATGAGCTAATAAAAGAAATACGTCAATTTTCTAAGGAAGGCGCAAAATTAAAATCATTCCTGCTGACTGAAAAAGCCTGGAAATTAATTCAGCAACGGAAAATGCAAAACGTAGACAAAAAGAAGCTTCAGCAATTTATTGCTGAAGCTTCGTTGTTGGATAATTTTAACCTATATCAGTTTATAGATTTGTTTTTACGAGAATCAGGAGTTCATAATTGATTCAATTTCATCAGCCTCAATCGGAATATCAGCCATTAAATCTCTGTTTCCGCCCTCGGTAATTAATATATCATTTTCTAATCTTATTCCTAAACCTTCCGCCTGAATGTAAATTCCCGGCTCGCAGGTTAAAATATTTCCAACTTCAAATGGCTTATACCGGCTGGCAAAATCATGCACGTCTAAGCCCAGATGATGGGAAGTTCCATGCATAAAGTACTTTTTGTAAAGTGGCATTAAGGGGTTTTGTTTTGCAACGTCATGTTTATCTAGAAGACCCAGGCTTATTAATTCACTTTCCATGATTTTGCCGACTTCTTCGTGGTATTCGTTCCAGATAGTACCGGCTACTAACATTTTTTTCGCTTCGGTCATCACTTTTAAAACTGAATTATAAACTGCTTTCTGTCTGGCAGTAAATTTTCCATTTACCGGAACCGAACGGCTTAAATCTGCATTATAATTAGCATACTCTGCTCCAAAATCAAATAGAATAACATCTCCATCTTTACATATCTGATTGTTATCGTTGTAATGAAGAATATTTGCATTCTTGCCCGATGCTATTATTGGATTGTAACCGTGACCTGTAGCACCCTGACGAATAAACTCGTGAATTATTTCAGCTTCAATTTCATACTCTTTTACGCCGGGTTTAACAAATTTTAACACTCGTTTAAAAGCGTCGCGGGTAATGTTGCAGGCTTTAGTTGTTAAATCTATTTCAATTTGAGATTTTACCGGACGCAGGTCCCGCATAATTAGAGCAGATCTTTCAAAATGATGTAAAGGATATTTTCGTTTTAAATCAGATATAAATCTCATATCCCGGTATTCTACTTCATGAACGTATCTATCGTTTTCGTTTGAGTTTAGATATATAGAATCAGCATAGTTGATTATGGTAGGAAGAATATTCCAAAATTCACTTAGCCAAAAGATATTTTCAATGCCAGAAGCCATTTTAGCCTCTTCAATGGTGTATTTATGACCTTCCCATACAGCGATTTGATCACTAGTTTGTCTTAAAAAAAGGACTTCCTTGTATAATGGATTAGGACAATCGGGGAATAAAAGAAGTATTGTTTGTTCCTGATCAATACCTGACAAGTAAAAAAGATCAGCATTTTGCTTAAATGTGTGAATCTGATCGCCGCTTCTGGGAAACTCATCGGCTGCCTGGAAGATTGCAATAGACTTAGATTTTAATTTGGTTGTGAAATTCTTACGATTTTTTAAAAATAGATTTTTATCTATTGAAGAGTATTTCATAGATCTGAACTTATTTGGGTTTATTTGAAACTGTTTATGAAAACAAATGTTTAACTAAGAGAAATTGGAACAGTATTTGTTTGCTTGCTGAAATCAAACTTATGATTAATTTTGTTTAAATTACACATTTAAAAATTGTTTAACCTTTAAAACAACAGAGTATGAATTATTCTACATTTAAGAAAGCCGTTGTATTTTCGATGGTGTCTGTACTTGGCCTTGGGGCTGCAAGTGCGCAAGACTCCACGATGACAACGATGAGCTCATCAG
>JBDTLL010000214.1:0-4417 GCA_039934815.1 Daejeonella sp.
CTTCCGCCGAAGGCGCAATAACCGGTGCCGGCGGCATTTTAATGGGCTTTGCAGACTTTCCGATATTGATTGGAATTAAAATGAAAATGCTGTTTGAAATTGCCGCACTTTACGGATACGATGTAAAAGACTATAAAGAACGCTTGTACATTCTTCATATATTTCAACTAGCTTTTTCAAGTCAGCAGGGTAGAAATGAGGTTTATAAAAAAATAGCAAACTGGAATGGCTTTGTAAGTTCTTTGCCGGAAGATGTAAATGAATTTGACTGGCGAAATTTTCAGCAGGAATACCGCGATTATTTAGACATTGCGAAAATGGCACAATTAATTCCGATAATTGGAGCAGCCGTTGGTGCTGTTGTAAATTATAAACTGGTAAATAAATTGGGCGAAACGGCCATTAATTGTTACCGGATGCGCAAGATCAGCTCATTGAAAATTTTAAAGGAATAAAAAAGCCCGCAAATTTAAAATTGCAGGCTTTTGTAAAGGTGGATTATGAATTAATTAATTAGTTTTCCATTCAGATCTACTCGAACATTGAAGGGTTGTAAATAAGCTTCAGAAAGTACGGCAAATTCTCGTCGGTTAATGGCACGTTCCGGATCATATTTCGTGTTGAAAGCAAAGCTATCTTTCCAGCCATTTTCAATTTCTTTTCTCAATTCCTCGCCTCGTGCTACGCTGTACATAAACAGATTGATTACGTCTTTAATTTTTAAGGAATCCGTTTTATTGTCGGCAAACCAAATCTGACTGCGGGAATACAGATCTTTCATCGGTAATTTAAGTTCGTCTGTAGAAACCGTACCAAGCGTATCAAAGTTAAACTTACCATTAGAATCTGAATTTAATTTTATCAATCCTGATAAGCCAATATGTTGAAACGCTATGGCATGACGGTCTTTAAAATCAATATCCGAAAACGGAATTAAGCGACTATCATAACCCAATAACTCGCCCTGAATTACGCGGATATTTAATTTTTTGGTAGTGGTTTTAAAAAAGGAACAATATGCTGCGGTAGCTCCGGCAGCTTGTCCAACAGTCATACTTTCTGCCCTAAAGCGTTTATTTCCTTGCGGGATGATAATAAAGTTTTCAGTTCCCTGTGGCAGCAAACTCCCAATAGGAACCAAAAAAGCAGATTGATTAATTTCTGAAACTACTTTGTAAGCATAACCAACACTGGTCCTGAAAACATTATTTAAATAAGCATTATTTGTTACGGGCTCAAACGGAATGATTGTTTGCTCCGGATTTACTTTAAGCAATTGAGCAGCTTTAAAATCAGAACTTCCGTCAATCAACACATCGCATTTAATGGTGCTTCCGTCAGCCATTTTTATATCCCAGCCTTTGCCGCTTTCTTCAATTTTCGTAAAGTCAGATTTGTTTAAAACAGTAAGCCGCTGGATGGTATCCAGCAATTTTTTAACACTAAAATCGGGTGTAGACTCAATAATAATTTTTGATGAATCAACTTCTCCCAACGAATCTTTTTTGGAATCTTTTGACTTTAAAGCCGATTTATAATGGTTTTTAATGCGGGTTAAAAATTGTTGCTCAGAATCGCTAAAATTGGTATTAAGTTCCGTTTCCGGATTAACCAAAATAGCTTTAACGCCCGATCTGGCTGCCTGAATGGCTGCTGATATTGCTCCACTTCCAGATCCGTAAACAACAACATCCGTTTTTGTTTTTTGAGCAAACGCTGAAACTCCGCTGAAACTTAGAAGGAGAAAAAGAAGGAACTTATAATTCATATGATTTTCTGTGTTTTAAATTTGATGTTAAACTATAAAATGTACGTGAAATTATGCAAAACAGACTCGTTCTAAAAATATGACAGACTTTGCATAATATAAACCTTTGAGTAAATTCTTGTCCATTAGTTTAATGGCTGCTTTAAGTGTCCCACACTTTCGAAGTGTGGGACACTTCATTTGTAAATAATTCTTATTCCAATTGTAGATCAATTATGGAGTGTGGGACACTATTGAACTCTATAAATTTCATGGCTCTAATTCCTTTTGTGATAATTTAAAATTGCCCAGCCGTTTAACACGATGGCAAAGCCAAACATAATGGCAAAATGCCGGCTAACATCCGCAAAGCCACTTCCTTTTAAAACCACCATTCGCATTACCTGAATAAAATATGAAACCGGATTTAATTTGGTTAACCATTGCGCCCAAACCGGCATGCTATCGATCGAAGTATACAAACCTCCCAACAGAATGAAGATCATCATCAGGAAAAACGAGATGAGCATAGCTTGTTGCTGGTTGGACGTGAATGTAGAAACCAACAGTCCAAGACCCAAAACAGCTAAAAGGTAAACCGCCGCAAAGCAATAAATAACCAGAAAACTGCCCCGTGGAACAATGCCGTAAACGACAAATTCAAGCATTAAGCCGAGGCTTAAAACAACCAATCCCAAAATCCAGAAAGGAATCAGTTTTCCTAAAATAAAATGATGTTTTTTTATTGGCGTCACGTTGATTTGTTCAATGGTTCCGATTTCTTTTTCCTTTACAATATTGAGAGAAGTTAAAAAGGAACCTACCATTGTGACCAGAATTACCAGAATTCCCGGAACCATAAAATATTTATAATTCATAAATGGATTAAACCTGTTTAACGTGCTTATTTCCAAAACAGGCTGCTGATTAAATTTCGGTTGCTGAATCCATTTTAACCGAATCTCCTGATTGTAGTCCCGGATAATTGTGTTTAGGTATGCGCCACCTAATTGCGCTTTTACGCCGTTGATCGCATTTAATGCCACAAATAGATTTGCTTCACTCTCTTTGACAAGATTTTTTTCAAACGATTTTGGAATTTCCAGAATCAGATCTGCTTTATCATCTTCAACCTGAACCAAAGCTTTTTGAAATGAATTGCTGTAATCGCTCAATAAAAAATATCCCGAGGAGGTGATCTTGGAAATTAACTGGCGTGAATAGGTGGAATGATCATGATCGGCAATACTTAAACGGATATTTTTCATCTCGTAATCTGCCGCCCAGGGTAAAATCATTAGTTGTATTAAAGGCATCATGAAAATGATACGTAGAATTGCCGGATCGCGAAATATTTGCCTGAATTCTTTCTGGAGTAAAAATTTCAACGTTCTCATGCCAGTCGGATTTTAAATTTCTTAACGCTCATACCCAACAGGAAAATCGTCATTCCAACTAAAATCAATGTTTCTTTCCAAATAAAGGTGAAGCCAACACCTTTAATCATTACAGATTTTACAATAATGTAATACCATTTTGCCGGAACAATATTGGAAAAAAGGCGCAAGGGCAATGGCATATTTTCTACCGGGAACATAAAACCGCTGAGCATGACCGTTGGTAAAAGCATCGCCATTAGCGAAATAAACATAGCCGTTTGCTGCGTTTCTGTAACTGAGGAAATCAATAATCCCAACGACAGAGAGGTTAGTATAAACAACATGCTTTCGCTGACAAGCAAAGTCAAGCTTCCGTTTACGGGAACGTCTAAAACAAAAACGCTGAGCAATAAAATGCTGGCAATGTTTATGGCCGATAGCGCAATGTAGGGCACCGCTTTGGCGAAAACCATTAATAAAGGCTGCAAAGGCGAAACCAATAGAATTTCCATGGTTCCTTTTTCTTTCTCACGAACAATGGTGATTGCCGTCATCATGCTGCAAACCAGCATTAAAACCATCGCCATAACACCCGGAACAAAACTGTAAGCGCCTTTTAATTGAGGATTGTAAAGCATTCGCAAATCAGTGTGAATGGCGTATGGAATTTTTTGAGTTTCGTTTACACGATTCTGATGATCGAGAATAATTGATGATGCAAAATTGCTTAATGTATTTGCCAGGTTGGGATCTGACGCATCTGTAATTAACTGGATTTTTGCTGAATTGGAATGCTGGAGATCGGTATTAAAGTTGGGTGGAAATACCACGATCATTTTTACAATTCCTTTTTTAAATGTCGATTCTATTTCTTTCTCTGAATTAAGATTATTTTGGATATCGAAATATTTGCTTGCCGAAAATTCTGAAATGATTGACGTGGTTACAACGTCTTTTGATCTATCCAGAATAGCAATTTTTGAATTTTTTACTTCATTGGTTAAGGCAAAGCCGAAAATGATGATCTGTACAATGGGCATCCCCAAAAGGATAAAAAGCGTTTGCGGATCTCTCCAGATATGGAAAAATTCCTTTTTCACAAAAGCCCAAAAAGCAGCCCCGGAATTTTGATGGCTTTGAACTTTCACAGAACTTTTTGAAATCTTTTTCATATTCAATTTTATTCCGCCCGCTCGGCTTTTCTTGCCAGTTTTAAAAATACTTCATCCATAGATTTGGCCGAAAGATTTGCCTTCATCTGTTTTGGTGTGTCCAGAGCTTCAATTTTTCC
>JBDTLL010000215.1:0-4415 GCA_039934815.1 Daejeonella sp.
GTAATTATACTTTAGATCCTTCCAAAGGACCGCAGGGAGATTACTGGAACAGAAATTTTACCGGTGTTTCTCGTTCAAATGTACTTTTATCTAAACTTCAGGCTGGAATACCGGGATTAGATGCGGCAACAACTTCGAGATATATTGCCGAAGCTAAATTTTTGAGAGCATACTATTATTTCGATCTGGTTAGATTATTTAAAAACGTACCTCTTTTTACAGAGCCGGTTTCAACAGACCTTTTCTATAACGCTTTACAGGTTGCACCCGAATTGGTTTACGCTCAAGTAGAAAAAGACCTGACTGAATCTATGGCCGACCTTCCTTTAACAGTCCCGGGTAATACTCAGGGTGGTAGAGTTACTCAGGGTACCGCAAAAGCATTACTTGGCAAAGTATTTTTATACGAGAAAAAGTGGTCTGCTGCTGCTCAGCAATTAGCTGAAGTAAATGGTACTCCGGGCGGAACAAGTAAATATGGCTATAAGTTGCAAACCAATTTCGCTGATATTTTTAAAACAACAAATAAATTCAACAGCGAGTCCATCCTTGAAATTGTAAAAACCACAGTTGCAAATTCAGATTGGGGCGCCTGGGGACGTTTTGAAGGAAACGTAGCCGTTCAGATGTTCGGTCCAAGAGGTTATTCAGGTCCAACTTATGTTTCAGGTTGGAGTTTTAATCCTGTTTTACCCGCTTTAGCTAATCTGATGAAAAATGATCCACGCTATACTGCTACAATCACTGATATAGATAGTCTTGAAAAAATTGGTAAAGCGAGTTATGAAAAGGGCTATATGAATACAGGTTATTTCATCGAAAAATTCGCACCTAAATTAGAAAACAAGTCTACTGGTGGTGGAGTTCCGGAATTAAACTGGCCAAATGATTATATAGAAATTCGTCTTGCGGATACTTATTTAATGGAGGCAGAAGCATTAGTACAGGCAAATGGCGATATGGCCAGAGCTGCAGCTTTGCTAAACGCTGTTAGAGCAAGAGTTGGATTAAATCCTAAACCAGCTACTTTGGATAATATTTATTTAGAGAGAAGATTGGAGTTAGCAACAGAAGGCCATCGTTGGTATGATCTGGTAAGAACCGGAAGAGCACCGGCGGTACTTGGTTCAAGAGGTTTTATTGCCGGAAAGCATGAAATTCTTCCAATTCCATTATCGGAATTAACAAATACTAAATTGGTTCAAAATCCAAATTATTAAGCTTTAAGAATTATGAGATCAATATTTAAAATATCAAAAATATATCAGCTTATGATCCTGGCGGTAGTTTTTCTGGCTGCATGTAGCCCGGAAGAATTTAACGGATCATTGGGTCCGGTGCCAAGCTCGGAGGAGGTAAAATTCAGCGTTACGCCGAATGCAAGTAACCCAAATGTTGTAGTTTTCAAAAATGAAACTCCCGGAACAATCACGGCAGTTTGGGATTTAGGAAATGGTGCAACGGGCGATGGTTCCCAAATTAATGGATCATACGCTGTTAAAGGTACATACACCGTTAAACTTACTGTTTTTACCAAAGGTGGTTATGCATCCAACACAAAGACAGTTACCATTGCCAATACCAATGTACAGATGTTAAATCGCGAAGATTATAATTTTCTGACTGGTGGAGCGGCAAGCGCAAACGGAAAAACCTGGAGAGTTGAAGGTGAAACTAAAGGTCATTTAGGTGTTGGACCAATTACATCGTCAACCCCGGAATGGTACCAGGCCGGTGCGAATGAGAAGGCTGGATTTGGTTTGTACGATGATCGTATAACTTTTAACTTAAACGGTTTTAAGTACACAAATAATAATAATGGTGATACTTTTTCTAACTGGGAGTTTGCTAAAGATTTACAAGCATCAGCAAGTGGAACTTCAGATTTAGCGGTTACTTATACTCCGGTTACAAATGCTACATGGAGTATAGTTGAAGAGGGTAACAAAAAGTTTTTAGTGCTTTCTAATGGAGCATTTATTGGATATTATACCGGAGCAACCAAATATGAAATTCTGTCTTTAACTCAGGATGAACTTTATATAAAAGGAAACTCTAAAAAACCTGCCGATGCCTGGTGGCAACGCTTGGTTCGTGAAGATTATCACAGACCTATCGAATCAAAACCGGTGAAAGCAGAAGATATCTTTGATAATTTTGATGTGGATGGAAACGTAACGTGGAAGAAAGAATCACTTACATTAAATGAGAGTTACGATAATCCACTTCCTTTACCGATAAATACGTCTGCTAAAGCAGCTTTATATGTTAAGCAGGAAGGTCCGGATTTTATGTTTGCAAACATGTTTGCAGATTTTAACTACAAATTCGATTTGACTACGAGAAATAAAATCACCTTAAAGGTTTACATACCTAGTTCAAATGATTTTACAACGGCAGCCGGCGAATCATGGGCAAACCCACGTTTACTAAAGCAGGTTTCTGTTAAACTTCAGGATGGAACTGCGGCTCAGCCATGGGCAAATCAGGTAGAGGTAATTCAGCCAGTGAGTCAGTTGGACAGATGGGTTGAATTAACGTTCGATTTCAGCGGAGCCGTAAGCAGAAAAGATTTAGACAGATTGGTAATCCAAATTGGTGGTGAAGGAAATCACATAGCCGGTTTATTTTACCTGGATGATATTAAACTTCAATAATATCCTCCTAAAAACATTATTTTAAATGGTTAGTTAGTTTATAACCGGGATTGAAGGTAACTTCAAGCCCGGTTCATTTTTAATCTTCCGTTTGCAGGCGTTTAACAGAAAATGCCTTTTTATTATTTTATTATGTTAAAGCCCACACTGCATATGCTCCCTAGTTTAATTGCAAGTTGTTTCTTAGTGGTATTTAGTTCGTGCTCTAAGGATAAAGTCACAGGAGGCGGTTCAATTCCACCACCTGTAATTGTAAAACCCGTTGATAAAGAATGGACTTTTGAAGCTACACCTGTTTGGTCTGATGAATTTGATTACTCCGGTTTACCGAGTGCTGATAAATGGAGTTACGATCTGGGCGGAAGTGGCTGGGGGAACAATGAACTTCAATATTACACCAATGATGCAAAAAATGCGTCTGTATCCAATGGTATTTTAACTATTTCTGCTCTTAAAGAAAGTTTAAATGGACGAGAATATACTTCAGCAAGATTAGTAACAAAAGACAAAGGCGATTTTCTTTACGGACGCATAGAAGTTAAAGCAAAACTTCCCAAAGGCAAAGGAACCTGGCCCGCTATATGGATGCTTCCAACAGATTGGGCGTATGGAGGTTGGCCTAAATCCGGCGAAATTGATATTATGGAACATGTAGGCTATGACCAGAATAATATTCATGTAACGGTTCATACAGAAGCCTACAACCATTCAATCGGAACACAAAAATCATCTCAAAAGATGGTAGCTGGCGCTAGTGAAGAATTTCATAAGTACAGAATCGACTGGACGCCAGGTTATATTAGAGGATTTATTGATGATGAGCAGGTTTATCAATTTATAAATGAAGGAAAAGGTTATGCTAGCTGGCCGTTTGATAAACGATTTCATTTATTATTAAATGTTGCTTTCGGTGGAGATTGGGGTGGTGCGCAGGGCGTAGATCCCGCGGTTCTACCGCAAACTATGCAGGTAGATTATGTTCGCGTTTATAAATTGATCCCATAACAAATTAAAATATTTGGAGATGCCTGGTAAATTTATAAGAATTTATTTTGTCTTACTACTGTTTAATTTGGGCTGCCAAAAGAAAGTTACCGTGGGAGAAGTTATTATTCCACAAAAAATAGATACTGTTAAGTCGGATGTTTCATTTTATTTAACAACAGCAGACCGGACTTCGGAATTCAAAAAACAAAATATTCCGCTAAATTTCTCTGATAATTTAAGTACGCAGGGCTTCACAATAGAAGTTAATGATGTTACCACTTATCAAACAATGGAAGGTTTTGGATACACCTTAACCGGTGGAAGTGCCTCATTAATTAATTCGCTTGACGCCACGATTAAAGAAAATCTTTTAAAGGAATTGTTTTCTACGGATGGTGCCGGTATTGGAATTAGCTATATCCGAATAAGTTTAGGCGCATCAGATTTAAGTTTTGTTCCTTATACGTATGACGATATTTCTCCTGATAAAACAGACTTAAATCTTGCTTCATTTTCCCTTGATCGGGAGAGAGCGGATTTGATTCCAATTCTGAAAAAGATCACTGAGATTAATCCTCAAATTAAAATATTAGCCTCGCCCTGGAGCGCTCCTCTGTGGATGAAAACGAACGGAAGTTTTGTGGGTGGAAAACTAAAGCCAGAGTTTTACGGCGTTTACGCTGATTATTTTGTGCGGTATATTCAGGCTATGAAAGCTGAAGGAATTGTAATTGATGCAATTACACCTCAAAATGAGCCATTACATCCCGG
>JBDTLL010000216.1:0-4402 GCA_039934815.1 Daejeonella sp.
GATTGTTGAAAGTGAGTCCGGGCAGAACGCTCGGCATGCCACACAATACGTTGATCTTGTTGAATGTTAAGGGAATTAAACCTGACTAAAAGCTTTGCGCAACAAAAGCGATTTCAATTTGTAGTGTTGTAGATTTTAAACTTATAAAAAATACCATGCCTACAGAACAGTATCACGAACCCGCAAGCGAATTAAGTCAGGAAGTAAGAACCTTTGCACGTATGATTCAATCTATGATTGAAGAAGCCGATGCTATAAACTGGTACGAACAGCGAATTAGTGTTGAAAAAGATGAAGATGCAAAAGCCATCATGCAAAATGCGCAAAAAGAAGAATTTAAGCATTTTAGCATGGATCTTGAATTTTTACTTCGGAAAAAATCAGAATGGCGAACCGTTATCAATAACGTGGTTTCCCAGCCTGGTGACATTGTAGAAAACGGAGAAAAAGCTGAAAAGAAAATCGATTAATTAATAAAATGATTACTAATTCTTAAGCAGGAAATAGATTTTTTGTAAAATAAGTTTGTACTTTTAAGATAGCGGCCTTTCAACATGTGGTGAGTAACATTAGTTTACTTTCCGGGTCTAAATTAGAAACACTTAAAAAACTTATTATGAAAAAAATATTTCTTACGGCAATTTGTATTGCTATAGCCGGAGTAACCGCTTTTGCGCAAACTGCAGACGAGGTTGTCAATAAAAACATTACCGCCATGGGAGGAAAAGAGAAGCTAAATTCTCTGAAATCTGTTAAAATGGAAGGTACTTTGGAAGTTCAGGGAATGCAGATTCCAACTACTATGGTTATGCTGAACAACAAAGGGATGCGTAATGATTTTACTTTGCAGGGGATGACAGGTTCGCAGGTAATTACTGATAAAGGTGGTTGGATGTTTATGCCTTTTCAGGGTCAGCAAAAGCCGGAACCTACGCCTGCCGAAGAAGTAAAAGCATCTCAGGTGGACCTGGATTTGGCTAGTCCGCTGGTTGATTACAGTAAAAAAGGGCATCAGGTAACTTATCTTGGTGAAGAAGATATGGATGGAACCCAAGTTTACAAATTGAGGCTGGATACAAAAGATGGCGTAGCCATTACCTATTATGTAGATGCTGAAACCGGATATATAATTAAATCTTCAACCAAGAAAAAAATTGGCGAAAAAGAAACCAATACCGTTGTTTTATTGTCCAATTACAAAAAAACAGACGACGGTTATGTTTTTCCTTACACTTTTGAACAATCTGCAGAAGGTGCCGGTAAGATTATGATTAACCTCAGTAAAATAGAAATCAATGTTCCTGTAGACGAAAGCATTTTTGTAATGCCCGCCAAATAAACGGACAAAAATTTAACAACCCGGTTCAATTGAACCGGGTTTTTTTAATTCTAAAATTGTCCTTTATGAAACGTATTCTACTTTTTAGTACCATCCTGTTTTTATTTGCGGAGCTTGAAACTTCCGCTCAGGTAAAAGTTACTTCTGCAACTTTAGGAAGTATAGAAGGTCACAGTATTGGTCCTTCTGTAATGGGTGGCCGCATCAGCGCCATTGATGGAGTAGCCAAAACTCCACGAATACTGTATGTGGGGGCTGCTGGTGGTGGAGTTTGGAAAACCACCAACGGAGGCGCATCTTTCAAATCCATTTTTGATAAATATTGCCAGTCGATTGGTGCCATAACCATAGATCAAAATCATCCGGATACGGTTTGGGTAGGAAGTGGCGAAAGTAATATGCGCAATACGGTTTCGGTGGGAGACGGACTTTATCTCAGTACAGATGCAGGAGATAATTTCCAAAAAGTAGGACTGGATAGCTCTGAGCATATCAGTAAAATTATGGTTGATCCGACGAATTCCAAGAATGTTTACGTCGCAGTTCCGGGCCATTTATGGAATGACAGCAAGGAACGTGGATTGTACAAAACTTCTGATCTTGGCAAAACCTGGCAGAAGATTTTATATGTAAATGAAAAGACCGGCTGTGCAGACATAGCCATTGATCCCACAAATTCGAATATCGTTTACGCAACTATGTGGGAATTTCGTCGCACGCCTTATTCCTTCAATTCAGGAGGTAAGGGAAGTGGAATTTATAAAAGTATTGATGCCGGTAAAACCTGGAAAAAATTAACAAATGGTTTGCCTTCCGGCGATTTTGGACGAGTAGCGCTTACGCTTGCGCCAAGTTCGCCCAAAAATATGCTGGCAATTGTAGAGTCAGAAAATACCGGTTTATATATTTCTGCCGATGGAGGCGAAAGCTGGAAAAAACAAGGCGCAACGTTAAATGTAGTTTCTCGTCCGTTTTATTTCAGCACGCTGGTAATAGATCCAATCGACCCAAAACGGGTTTATCGCCCTGCGTTTGTTTTTTCTTACAGTAATGATGGTGGATATTCATTTACAGATGCCGGTGGCGACGGTGTTTCAGTGCATCCCGATCATCATGCTCTGTGGGTCAATCCGCAAAATACAAATCAAATGTATTTGGGAACTGATGGGGGAGTTTATATGAGTTTGGACCGTGGAAATTCATGGTTGTTTTTAAATTCTATTCCGGTATCACAATTTTATCATGTGGCAACAGATTTAAAATCTCCTTATAATGTGTATGGCGGTTTACAGGATAATGGCAGCTGGATGGCGCCTTCGGTTGCACCGGGAGAGGTAGAAAATGGCGATTGGAAAGTGCTTTATGGCGGCGATGGATTTTGGGTTCAGCCATCTTTAGAAAATGAAAATACTGTCTTTGCCGAGTACCAGGGCGGAAATATGGTAAAGGTAAATACCAAAACCATGCAGTCTGTAGGCATAAAACCCTTCCCCTTAAGTGGCGAAGAAAAGTTAAGATGGAATTGGAACACACCTTTGGTAAGCAGTCCCACAAATAAGAAAACACTTTATACAGGAGCTCAATATTTATATAAAACGCAAAATGAAGGACAAACCTGGAAACAGATCTCTCCCGATTTGACTACAAATGATAAGAATAAACTAAAGCAGGAAGAATCCGGTGGTTTGTCAGTTGATAATACTTCGGCAGAAAATCATTGTACCATTTTTACGATTGCCGAATCTCCTTTAGATGAAAATGTAGTTTGGGTTGGAACCGATGACGGCAACTTACAGTTTACAACTGATGCTGGTAAAAGCTGGAATAATGTAACCGCTAATTATTCAAAAGCAGGCATACCGGTTGGAACCTGGGTTAGCAGTATTGAACCTAGCCGTTTTGATAAAAATACCGTTTATGCCACATTTGATAATCACATGTATGGCGATACAAAAACATATATCGCCCGTTCAAATGATATGGGTAAATCATGGACACTTTTTGGCAGTTCATCTTTCAAAGGCTTTGCTCATAAAATCAAAGAAGATTTGGTAAGTAAAGATTTGCTGTTTGCCGGAACAGAAATGGGGCTTTATACGTCGACCAATGGCGGTGCCGACTGGATTTTATTCAAATCTAAAATTCCGGAATATGCCATGGTACGGGATATTGTTATCGAGCCTCAAACCAACGATCTGGTACTCGCAACTCACGGAAGAGGAATTTTAGTTATTCCTGATATTTCTTCTTTACGGAAATTGTCGGCAGATATTCTGGAAAAGAACGTGTACATCTTTCCTGCAAAATCAGCGGAAATTAGCACTTCTTATTACAATAAAATTCCGGCTATTACTTACTATTTAAAAGATCGTATTAATGATGATGTTCGGGCAGAAATTTTAGATAAAGCCGGAAATGTTTTGCAATCCCTTCCGGGAAGTAAGCGCAAAGGAATTAACCGCATTTACTGGAACATGCGTGTAAAACCACCGCGTGTTGCAAGTGGAGGCGCTAAGGCAGATTTTGGTGGATTTTCTGCACCTCTGGTTATGCCGGGAGATTATACATTGAAACTGATGGTTGGAAAAGACAGTTATGAAAGCAAAATAACTTTAGTAAATGATGCTCAGGCCACTTATACAGCAGAAGACCGAACCTTGCAATATAAAACCAGCATGGAGTTATTTGGCCTGATGGAACAACTGGCAGATTTAAATGATAAGGTAGTCAGTGTGCAGGAACGTATTGAAAGTACTTTAGAAAAACCCGAAGCTGAGAAGAACAAAAAGGTTCTGATAGAGTATAAAGCCGAACTGGAGAAGGTAAGAGCTACTTTATTATCCACACAGCAGAAATCTATTTTTGCTGATGAGGAAAGAATACGCGAAAACTTAAGTGAAGTGTTTGCAGCAGTTGTTTCTAATGAAGGCCGCCCGACAGATTCACATTTGCAAAGAATGGATGGATTAAAAGTTGAACTGCAAAAGGCTGCGGAAATGTTCCGGAAAGTTGAGAAAAAATATTCTTCTAAGCTGCCTGAGGTGGCAAGCAAGTCAGATTGAT
>JBDTLL010000217.1:0-4348 GCA_039934815.1 Daejeonella sp.
GTAAATCAATTATTAAAAGCCTACACTTTATTTGAAAAAGATGTAGAATATATCATCGACGAAGGCAAAATTAAAATTGTTGATGAGCAAACAGGTCGTATTATGGATGGACGTCGTTATTCTGACGGATTACACCAGGCGATTGAAGCAAAAGAAAATGTAAAAGTTGAGGATGCCACGCAAACCTATGCAACCATCACTCTTCAAAATTATTTCCGGATGTACCACAAGTTGTGTGGTATGACGGGTACGGCAGTTACCGAAGCGGGTGAGCTATGGCAGATTTATAAATTGGATGTGGTAGAAATTCCTACCAATGTGCCAATGCAGCGTAAAGATCAGGAAGATATGGTTTACCGTACCATTCGTGAAAAATATAACGCTGTCGCGGATGAAATTACCAAGCTTACAGAAGCAAAACGCCCGGTTTTGGTGGGTACCACTTCCGTGGAAATCTCAGAATTGCTGAGCCGTATGTTGAAACTTCGTGGTATCAAACACAACGTTTTGAACGCTAAGTTGCACCAGAAAGAAGCAGATATTGTAGCCGAAGCCGGTTTGCCGGGAACAGTTACCATTGCAACCAATATGGCTGGTCGTGGTACCGACATTAAATTAGGTCCCGGTGTTAAAGGGTCCGGAGGTTTAGCAATTGTTGGTACAGAGCGCCATGAATCACGCCGTGTAGACAGACAATTGCGTGGTCGTTCCGGTCGTCAGGGAGATCCGGGTACTACGCAGTTCTTTGTTTCATTAGAAGATGATTTGATGCGTTTGTTCGGTTCAGAACGAATTTCAAATATTATGGTTCGTATGGGAATTGAGGATGGGGAAGTAATTCAACACTCAATGATCACAAAATCTATTGAGCGTGCACAACGTAAAGTAGAGGAAAACAACTTCGGTATTCGTAAGCGTTTGCTGGAGTACGATGATGTAATGAACTCGCAACGTTCTGTTATTTACGCAAAGCGGAAAAATGCATTGTTTGGCGAACGTTTAGATGTTGATTTAAGTCATACCATTTTTGACGTAGTTGAAGATGTGGTTACTCAGTATAAAGAAGAAGGAAACTTTGACGGTTTCCAACTGGAAATTATCCGTATTTTTTCTGTAGATCCGGAAATTGGTGAAAAAGAGTTTTCGGATACTTCGATTAACAATTTAACCGATAAGATTTTCCATACAGTAACTGATTTCTATCACCGTAAATCAGATGCTATAGCTCATCAGACTTTCCCGATACTGAAAGATGTATTGAAAGACCGCGGCGATTATATCGAGAATATTGTAGTTCCGTTTACAGACGGTGTTCGTCAGGTGCAGGTGGCTACAAACTTGAAAAAGGCCGTAGAATCTGAAGGAAAAGATGTTTTTAAGACCTTTGAAAAAAGTGTTGTGCTGGCTTTGATCGACGAATCATGGAAGGAACACTTGCGTGAGATGGATGATTTAAAGCAATCTGTGCAGAATGCGGTTTACGAGCAGAAAGATCCGTTGATTGTTTATAAAATGGAAGCGTTCAACTTGTTTAAAGAGATGCTCGCCACGGTAAATAAAGAAATAGTTAGTTTCTTATTTAAAGGAAATATTCCAACTCAGCAGTCTGACGAAGTTCGTGAGGCTCGGCCGCAACCAAAGCAGGATTTAAGCAAGCTTAAAGTTTCTAAACCAGAGTTGGCTACCGCCGCAAACGGAGTTCCGGTTGATGATACACGTGAGCTGCAAAAAACGCAGCCAATTCGTGTTGAAAATAAGATTGGTCGCAATGATCCATGTCCTTGTGGAAGCGGCAAAAAATATAAAAACTGTCACGGAATTGGCGTGGCATAAATGAATTGGGAAACCTGCAAATCTCTCTGAAATGCAGGTTTCCTGTTTTAAACCCTTTCTAAATGAAAATACTGCAACTGATTGTTCTTTTTGCCGGAATTTTATTTTTTAATACTGCTTATGCGCAGCAGGCAGGAAAAGTAGAAGTAAATAAAGATCCGCAGATTGATAGTTTAATTGCACGCAGATTATTCTTAAGCCGGCAGAGTAGTGGTGGCGGACCAAATTTAACGGACAAAGGTTTTAGGGTACAAATTTTTTCCGGTAACGACCGTAAAACGGCTTACGCGGAGCAAAGTAAATTCAAGTCAATTTTTCCGGGTGTAGGTGCTTATGTGAGTTATGAGCAACCCAATTATAAAATAAGAGTTGGAGATTTCCGTACCCGGATTGAAGCGGAAAAGTTTATGTATAAACTGCGCAATCTATATCAGTCGCTCTTTATTTTTTCCGAAAAAATTTATCTAAAATAAGCATGCTAAAAGATCAGATTCATTCGCTTGCGGCAAATATTCATCAGGATGTTGTTGCCAACCGCAGGCATTTACATACCAATCCGGAACTTTCATTTCATGAATATAAAACGTCCGCTTTCATAAAATCAAAGCTTGACGAGCTTGGAATTGAATATCAAAGCATGGCCGACACAGGAATTGTTGCTTTGATAAAAGGTGAAAAACCTTCTGAAGCTGTTGTTGCTTTGCGTGCAGATATGGATGCATTGCCCATTACAGAAAGTAATGAAGTAGATTATAAATCTGTAAACGAAGGTGTGATGCATGCCTGCGGACATGATGTGCATTCTTCGTCTTTGTTAGGTACGGCAAAAATTCTTACGGAACTTAAAAAAGAATTTGCGGGCACTGTAAAACTGATCTTTCAGCCGGCTGAGGAAAAACTTCCCGGTGGCGCAAGCATCATGATCAAAGAGGGTGTTTTGGATAATCCGAAACCACAGGCAGTAATTGGTCAGCATGTAATGCCCTTGATCCAAACAGGTAAAGTTGGATTCCGTTCCGGAAAATATATGGCCTCTACAGATGAAATATATGTGACAGTTCACGGAAAAGGCGGTCACGGCGCTCAACCGCAGCAAAACATTGATCCCGTTCTAATTACTTCTCATATAATTATTGCCTTACAACAAATTGTGAGTCGGGTGGCTGATCCCAAAATTCCATCTGTATTATCATTTGGTAAGGTAACCGCTAACGGTGCCACCAACGTAATTCCGAATGAAGTTTTTCTGGAAGGTACTTTTAGAACAATGGACGAAGAATGGCGTGCAAAAGCGCATGAGAAAATGAAGAAAATGGCCGAAGGCATTGCCGAAGCGATGGGCGGAACTTGCGATTTTAAAATTGTTCGTGGTTATCCATTTTTGGTAAATGAAGAAAAATTAACTGCCGAAGTTCGTGCTTACGCCGAAGAATATTTAGGTAAAGAAAACGTTGAAGATCTGGATATTTGGATGGCCGCAGAAGATTTTGCCTACTATTCTCAGGTTGCCGATGCTTGTTTTTACAGGTTGGGAACAAGAAACGAGGAGCTTGGAATTACCGCTTCTGTACACACGCCAAATTTTGATGTTGATGAAAACGCATTGGCTTTGAGTACAGGCTTAATGGCTTACATCGCTATAAAGCAATTAGGAAATTAAATTTGGCTTTCGCCGATAGGATATTACAGCCTTTCATACAGATGGAAGGCTTTTTGTTTAAAAATAAATGAAGAAAATACTTTTAATTTTTGTCTTAACAGGATGGTTTTCGTTCGGTTTTGCTCAACAAATTCCCAGATTTAATCCGGATACAGTTTTAACAATTACTATTGATTCTGCCGTAAATATCACATCATCCCGTTTAACGGAACAAACTTTTATTGATGAGATTTTGCGTGACACTAGTTTTTACCAGGCGTTCCGGAATATGAAAAAATATTCGTTTACCGCCGAAGACCACATTTTTACGTACGATAAGAAGAACGATATTTCCGGTAAAATTTATCGCAAAATTAGTCACCGTAATTTTGGTGCTGATAAAATGAAAATTCTGGCTAAACAGGATTCCGGGAAAGTATTTAAGCGCAACGGAAAATACAGCTTGTACACCGTAGAAATGTTCGACTATATTTTTATGAATGCTTATAACTCAGGCTTCGCTCCTTCGTCACCCATTTCTGATGTAAAAGGAGAAAGCAATGAATCCTATAAAGACAAATTAAAAACTTTGATTTTCAGTCCCGGGAGGCCAATAAAAGGTGTGCCCTTTATTAGTAATAAGACGCAGATATTTACCAGCAATATGCGCCAGTACTATAACTATTCGTTTTATAAAGGAACTTATCTGGACTCAATTCCGGTATATCGTTTTAAAGTTAGTTTAAAACCGGAACTCTCTAACTGGACAAAAGACGGAGTCATGATCAAAGAACTGACTACCATTTTTGATATGCGTTCTTTCCAGATTTTGGGGAGATATGTAGATATGAAACTGGATAATCTGGCTTTTGATTT
>JBDTLL010000218.1:0-4335 GCA_039934815.1 Daejeonella sp.
ATAGCAATTATAGCTTTTAAACCTGTGTCTGTATCATTACAAAATACAACTTTCTGATGCCCAAAACTACTCAACTGACTAAAAACGGATTTTTCTTCTATCTGTATAGATGACATATTGAACCTTATAAAATGTTTATCGCGGCTTGACGCCACAAAAGTAGTAAAATTTCAGAACCTAAACCTCAAACCTGAAAATAGAATGTAATCTTAAAATATATTTTTATCGTACTTTTTAAAGGATTAAACAATCAATTAATGACACCCGCCGTCTATAAATAAGGCAAATTCTAATTACTTTTGCTTTCTTAAGAATGAAAAACCTCGCATACCTAAATAAATTCCTTTATAAATATCGCTGGAGACTCTTACCCGGGGTAATCTTTGTAATTATATCGAATCTTTTTGCGGTGTTACCGGCCAAAGTTATTCAGATAGCGTTTGACCTGGTGACAGAAAATATCAGCATTTACAGATTATTTAATGGCTTTGAACGCCAGGAAATGCTAAACGAAGTTTTTAACTACAGCTTATTATTATTTGGCGCTACGGTTTTAATACTCGCTTTATTACGGGGGATATTTCTGTTTTTTATGCGCCAAACTATTATACTCATGTCACGGCATATTGAGTATGATCTTAAAAACGAAGTTTATAACCATTACCAAAAGCTTTCCATGGCGTTTTACCGTCGCAACAATACCGGTGATTTAATGAACCGTGTAACAGAAGATGTGAGTCGGGTACGTATGTATATTGGCCCGGCAATTATGTACACCATTAACACTACCGTTCTTTTTTTCCTAATCATCTGGGCAATGGTGAGCGTTAATCTGCGACTCGCTGTTTTCTCACTACTCCCCTTACCTATTCTTGCAATCACTATTTATTACGTTAACACGATGATAAACGTGCGCAGCGAAAAAATTCAACAGCAGCTTTCTAACCTTTCCAGTTTTGTACAGGAAACCTTTTCGGGAATCAGAGTTATAAAATCTTACGTGCGTGAAGATGATATGCGTGAAAAATTTGCGGCAGAAAGTCAGAACTATAAATCAAGCTCGATGGCATTGGTGCAGGTACAGGCTCTGTTTTTTCCAATTATGTTACTGCTTGTGGGTTTGAGCACCATTATTACAGTTTACATCGGCGGACTTGAAGTAATTAACGGAACCATCACTTCCGGAAATATTGCCGAATTCATCGTCTACGTAACTCAACTTACTTTTCCGGTTACGGCTTTAGGCTGGGTTACATCATTAGTACAACGGGCGGCAGCTTCGCAAAAGCGGATCAATGAATTTTTAAATACGGAACCTGAAATTGACTCTCCGGCAGAAAAAACGGAAGAAATAGAAGGACGAATCGAATTTAAAAATGTGAGTTTTACGTATCCGGATACGGGAATTAAAGCGATCAAAAACGTTTCCTTCACTATAGAAAAAGGAGAATTTGTGGCCGTGATCGGTCGCACAGGTTCCGGAAAATCAACCATTGCTAATCTGATTATGCGCATGTATGATGTAGATTACGGCGAAATTTTAATTGACGGAAAAGAGATCGGCCAATTGAATTTAACAGATTACAGAAGTCAGGTTGGTTTTGTGCCGCAGGAAGTTTTCCTGTTTTCTGAAACTATCCGGAATAATATTGCTTTCGGTTTAAACGAGTTGGAGGATGGAAAAGTAGAGCAGGCAGCAAAAGATGCAGCGGTTTATAAAAACATTATGCACTTTGAAAAGGGTTTTGAAACCTTTATCGGCGAACGCGGAATTACCTTATCCGGCGGACAGAAACAACGTGTTTCTATCGCGAGAGCTATAATTAAAGAGCCTAAGATCTTAATATTCGACGATTGCCTTTCGGCGGTTGATACGAAGACTGAAGAAGAAATTCTGAATAATCTGGGAACCGTAATGCAGGGAAAAACCAGCATTCTGATCGCTCACCGCATTTCTACAATTAGAAATGCTGACAAAATTCTCGTGCTTGATGGGGGAGAAATTGTTGAACAGGGAACACACGATGTTTTAATGTCTGCCCGTGGTGCCTATTTTGACCTTTATGAAAAGCAACTTCTGGAAGAGCAGGAAGTAGAATAACCTTTCCCGAAACGAAGCATTTTTTAGCTATTTATATCAGCATCGCTTTAAGCGATATTCAAGGCAAACAAATTCAATTTGTTCGTTTAGTTTTATCTACTATATTTACCCCTACAAAAATATAGACAATGGGAGATTTTGAAAATAAAGAGAGAGAAGAGGTTTTTTCAAAAAAGGTAAGAGCGGGTAAACGTACGTACTTTTTCGATGTAAAAGCAACACGATCTAATGATTATTATGTTACCGTTACAGAAAGTAAAAAACGTTTAGAAGACGGCGTTTTTATCAAGCACAAAATTTTTCTTTATAAAGAAGATTTTGAAAAATTTGCAGAAGGCCTGAAAGAAACCATTGACTATATTAAGGAACATCAGGACGTGGTTGAAAAGCGTTATGAGTATAATGAAAATTATAACGAACGAGTGAAGAATGATGACGATGTTGCATTTTAAATTTGATCGAAAACAAGCATAAAAAAAGCCATCAGAAAATTCTGATGGCTTTTTTATTTAGGCTGAAATTTACTTCAGCAATCTCACTTCGTATAAATCCTGACGGCGGTCTTTTAAAGTTTTAACCGTTCCGTAATGATGCAGTTCTTTTAACGCATTCAAATCTACATCCACTACCAACACCATTTCTGTGTTAGGCGTTGCTTCTGCTTTTACCGCATTTGGCGGGAACGCAAAATCTGAAGGCGTAAATACTGCCGATTGCGCAAACTGAATATCCATATTATTGACCTTCGGCAAATTACCAACGCTACCGGCAATGGCCACATAACACTCGTTTTCTATTGCTCTGGCCTGCGCACAATGGCGAACGCGTGTGTATCCGTTTTGCGTATCTGTTAAGAACGGTACAAACAAAATCTGCAAGCCCTGATCAGCGTATAAACGGCCGAGCTCCGGAAATTCAACATCGTAGCAAATTAGAATTCCAACCTTGCCACAATCGGTGTCAAAAACGCGGATCTTATCTCCGCCCATCATGCCGTAATATCTTAATTCATTTGGCGTGATATGAATTTTTCTATACTCGTCAGTTTTACCGCTGCGGTGGCATAAATAAGAGACATTATACAAATGTGTTCCATCTACTAAAGGCATTGTTCCCGTGATGATATTCACGTTGTATGAAACTGCAAATTCCTGTATTCGCTTTAATATTTCCGGAGTTAATTCTGCCAGTTTCCGCATCGCTTCCTGCTCCGGAAGGTGATTGAAAGACTGCATTAAAGGCGTATTGAAAAACTCGGGGAACATCACAAAATCAGATGAATATCCGCTTAAAGCGTCAATAAAAAATTCCATCTGTTCGTAAAATGCATTCATATCTGAAAATAAACGCATTTCCCATTGTACCAAACCTAAACGTATACTTTGGTTGGTTGGCGAAGCTGATTTATGTTTTGCCTGATAATAAATATTGTTCCACTCCAGCAAAGTGGCAAATTCTTTAGACTCGAAATCTCCCGGGAGGTAACCCTTTAATACTTTCTTAACGTGAAAATCATTGGCAAGCTGAAAAGTCAAGGTAGGATCATAGATCTCTTTTAGCTTTACCTTATCAATATATTGCCGCGGACTTAAATCGTTTGAGTATTGGTGATAGCTGGGCAACCTGCCTCCTGCTAAAATACTTTTCAAGTTTAAGCGCTCGCATAATACTTTACGCTCATCATATAATCTTCGTCCCAAACGTAAACCACGGTATTCCGGATGCACAAAAATTTCTATTCCATACAACACATTTCCTTCCGGATCGTGCGTTGAGAACGTGAAGTTCCCGGTTATTTCTGTATAGGTGTGCGCATCGTCAACTTTAGTATAATCTACAACAATTGCCAAAGCACAAGCCACAACTTTGCCGTCAACTTCAATAACAAGCTGGCCTTCCGGGAATTTTTCTAATAATATATCGATACGGGCTTTACTCCAGAACTGACCTCCAATGCCCTGGTAGGCCTCAATCATTGAGGTTTTTAAATCGAGATAATCTTTTTCTGTTAAAAGTCGTGTTTGAATATTCATAGGTCGTGTTAAAAAACACGAAAATAGTCAAAATTTAGGTAAGGCTTACCTGAAGTAACATTTTGTGAGATTGAATTGAAGTATTGAGTTGTGTTTTTGATCTCCGGTTGAAAAGAGTTGGCGAATTTGAAAGTGGAAATCTTTTAAAATAAAAATCGGGTCTTTTGGGGACCCGACCTTACATCTACCTATGAAAACATA
>JBDTLL010000219.1:0-4332 GCA_039934815.1 Daejeonella sp.
ACCGGACCTAATTTCTCAGCTATTTTCTTGATCTCCTCGGATTTCCCAATCAATAAAAATTGAAGATTGTTAGACGGGAAATATTTAGAAACTATTTCTTTCGCTTTCGCGGAAGTTAATCCATCTACATTCGCCTGGAAATTATTGATGAACGATTCATCAAATCCGTACCAGAACATTTGCGTTAGTAGCGAAGCCAATTGCTCAGAAGTTTCATAGTTTGGTGGAAACTGACCTTTAACATAGTTTTTTGCCGAAGCTAAAGTTTCATCATCAATTCCTTGTTTATGCAGCTTATTTAAAACTTCCAAAGCTTTGTCAATTGTCGGCTCGGTTGTTTTATTTGCGGTAAACGTAGAAATATAAAACGTTCCGGAGTTTTTTAGCGGCGAAAATCGACTGTTTGCACCGTAAGTCAAACCCGAATTTACACGCAGTTCATCATTCAACCAGGAAGTAAAACGACCGCCAAAAACAGTGTTTACAACTTGTATAGCCACATAATCGGGGTTATCACGACGAACACCCAAACCGCCGATTAAAAAAGTAGTTTCGCGGGCATCATCTTTATTGACTAATAAAACTCTATTTGCAGATAAAGCAGGGATTGTTTGCGCAGCTTCGTTCTTTTGAGCCTGTGGGTTTTTCTTCCATCCGGAAAAGATCTTACTCAGCTTGGCCTTCATCAACTTCGAGTTGAAATCGCCAACAACAGCAATTGCAGATCCGGAGGGTGAATAGTTGGATTTATAAAAGTCTTTCAGATCATTGATCTTAAAATTTCCGACAGTTTGCGGACTGCCACTTACTGAATTTCCGTACACGTGATTTCCATAAATAAATTTGTCCCAATAAGAACCAATTACAGACCGTGGACTTTCTTTCGCTCTTTCCAGATCAGATAAAACACGCTTTTGTTCCTTTAAAAATTCTTCCGCATCAAAAATCGGGTCTGCTAAAACTTCTTTAATAATCGGGAAAACCTTATCCTGATCTTTAGTCGCAAATTTTGCTGATAAGCCTGCAGATTCTTTGCTGGCGTAAGTATTTAAGTCGGCACCAATAAAATCCAGAGTTTCCTCGATCTTAGATTTTGAATAATTTTTAGTTCCATATTGCAATCCGGAAGCTGTTAAAGATGCTAAACCAGACTTGCTCCCATCATAAATGGCGCCTGCAGGTACAATTGCAGAAACGCTGATTGTTGGAACTTCATGTTGTTCCATCAGGTAAACTGTTAATCCATTTTGCAATGTAAATTTCTCGTACGCCGGAACTTTGAACGCCGCCGTTTGCGCAAAACTTGTTGTTGCTGCCGCGATAAAAATGAGGCAAATGCTTGCTATATATTTAATCGTATTGTTCATTTTCTTATTCCTCAACATTAGCTTTTAAAACTCCTACAGTTCGGTTAGATTTTTTAAAATATTCATTTGCCACACGCTTTACATCATCTGCAGAAACCTTTTCAAATTCGGCCGGCGCATTAAACATCTTTTTATAATCACCAAAAAACAATTCGTACGTTCCCAAATTATTGGATTTTCCGTTTATCGTTTCAATCTGACCGTAGAACTCCATTAATTTCTGGTTTTTAATTTTCTGCAATTCGGTTGCGGTTATACCATCTTTTTTAATTTTCTCGATTTCCTGATAGACCGCATTCTCCAGCGAATCTACTTTTACATCTTTGGCGGTAACGGCATAAAACTGAAATAAATTCGGATCGAATGTTTCATCATATCCGGTGAAAACCGCACTCGCTAACTGCTTTTTATCAACCAAAGAAGAATACAAACGAGAAGTATTTCCACTTGACAAAATGGAGCTTAAAATATTCAACGCGTAATAATCTTTATGTTTTGTCTCGGGAGTGTGGTAAGCTATCATCAAATAAGGAGTTGCTACTTCTTTTTGAACAGTTACTCTTCTCTCTCCTGTTTGAGGCGGCTCCACCAAATGAACCGGTTTTGGATCTGCATGAGCAGGAATTGGTTCCATATATTTAACAGCCAGCTTTTTTACGTCTTCAGTTTTTACGTTTCCGGAAACCACAACTACGGCATTATTGGGTGCATAATAGGTTTTGAAATACTCTTCCAAATCTTCCTTCGTCCAGTTTTTAATATCGGTTTCATAACCAATTACCGACCAATGGTAAGGGTGTTCCTGAAAGGCAGAAGCATTTACTGCCTCGCCGAGCATCCGCCAGGGCGAATTTTCTAAACCGGTACTTCTTTCAGAAAGTACTACGCCACGCTCGCTATCTACCATTTTGGGGTCAATGCTTAAACTGGCAATCCGGTCAGACTCCAGATCAAAAATAGTTTCCATAGCCGAAACCGGGAACCAGTCTGTATAAACGGTTACGTTTTCTGTGGTGTAGGCATTGTTTGCTCCGCCATTAAATTCCATGGTACGGTCGAACATTTTGGGCCCGTATTTTTTAGCACCATTAAACATCATGTGTTCAAAAAAATGTGAAAGTCCGGTTATGCCGGGATGCTCGTTGCGGGAACCAACTTTGTAAAACAGATACATATTGGCATTGGGAATGGAACTATCTTCCAAAACCAAAAACTTCATTCCATTTTTTAGGGTGAAACTTTTTACATCGTCAGCTTTGATCTGCGCAAACAGCGGCACACTAAAACTGAGGAAACAAAGAATCATTAATTTTGTCTTCATTCTACAATATCAATTAGGTTATTAATTCAATTCTGAACTAAATTACCAGATTAAATTTAATTTTGTGCCTTAGTTTAATTCTGACTCCGGTAAAATCCAAAAATATATGTTATCAAAAGTAAATTTCGACCAAACAACTGCTTATTTAAAGTTGAAAGATCATTTTAAAAGCATTGAAAATGTGCACATGCGTGATTTATTTTCTGAGAATCCAGGCAGATTCAAAGACTTCTCGCTTCAGTTTGAAAATATTCTATTGGATTATTCTAAAAACAGAATCGATAAAAACACGATGGCTTTGCTTTTGGATCTCACGAAAGAATGCAATCTAAAGCAAGCTATTGAGGCAATGTTTACGGGAGAAAAAATTAATGAAACTGAAGATCGGGCAGTTTTGCATACGGCCTTGAGAAATCCGGCAAAAACGGGTTTAAAATTGGATGGGCATGATATTTTGCCTGATGTTCACGCAGTTTTAGACAAAATGAAATCCTTCTCCGATAAGGTGATCAACGGCGAATGGAAAGGTTTTACAGGCAAGCCGATTCAGCACATTGTAAATATTGGAATTGGCGGATCAGATTTAGGGCCATTTATGGTTACCGAAGCGCTAAAACCTTATGCCAATCATTTGGAATTACATTTCGTTTCTAACGTAGATGGAACTCATATCGCGGAAGCATTTAAAAAGTTAGATCCGGAGACAACTTTGTTTATGATTGCTTCTAAAACGTTCACCACTCAGGAAACCATGACCAATGCTTTTTCTGCAAGAGAATGGTTTTTGGATAACGGCGGTTCTAAAGAAGATGTCGCCAAGCATTTTGTGGCCATTTCAACCAATGAAAGCGGTGTTAAGGAATTTGGAATCGATACCAAAAATATGTTCGAATTCTGGGACTGGGTTGGCGGTCGCTATTCTCTTTGGAGCGCCATTGGTTTAAGCATTTGTTGCGGAATAGGCTTTAAAAACTTCCGTGAATTATTAGATGGCGCCAACGCCATGGATAATCACTTCCGCGAAAGCGACTTTCAGGAAAACCTGCCGGTAACTTTGGCTCTGGTAGGGATCTGGTATAACAACTTTTTTGGCGCAGAAACTGAAGCAATTTTACCTTACGATCAATATTTACATCGCTTTGCGGCATATTTCCAACAAGGTGATATGGAAAGTAACGGAAAATCATGCGACAGAAACGGGAATGAAGTGGATTACCAAACCGGACCAATTATTTGGGGCGAGCCGGGAACTAACGGGCAGCATGCTTTTTATCAGTTAATTCATCAGGGAACTAAATTAATTCCTTGCGATTTTATTGCGCCGGCGCAAAGTCATAATCCTTTAGGCAATCATCACCCGATATTATTGTCGAATTATTTTGCACAAACTGAAGCGTTAATGAACGGCAAAACTTTGGACGAGGTAAAATCTGAGTTAAAAAAATCAGGCAAAACCGATGAGGAAATTGAAAAACTGGCTCCATTCAAAGTTTTTTCGGGTAACCGACCAACCAATTCCATAATGTTAAAATTAATTACACCGCATTCATTAGGTTCTCTTATTGCGATGTATGAGCACAAAATATTTGTTCAAGGGGTGATCTGGAATATTTTCTCTTTCGATCAATGGGGAGTTGAACTTGG